>CAZWJB010000076.1:0-6070 GCA_964634485.1 uncultured Thiohalobacter sp.
CGGATCACAGTCTGGTGCCGATGGCAGCAAAGGCTTCTGGCTGGGATTTCGGGGAGCTGGTATGGCGCATCCTGGAAACAAGTGCGGTCATGGTTGATTGACGATGGCGAAAAAAAAATCACAGGCAAAACGCAAGCAACAGCAACAGCTCAGGCTGCGCATCGATTGGCTGAAGCCTATGCTGGCACTGCTCACCGTGGTGGCAAGTGCGGGGGGGCTGACCATGCTGCTGGAGTGGATGAGTGACCCGCGCGAATGGCCGGTGCAGTCGGTACATATCGAGGGCGGGTTCAGGCACCTGCAGCGCATGGATATTCAAAACGAAGTGGTGCCGCTGGCGAGTGATGGCTTCTTTGCAATGAACGTGGCGATGATTCAGCAACGCATCCAGCAATTACCCTGGGTCGAGCAGGTGTCGGTACGGCGGGTGTGGCCGGACAGGTTGAATATCCAGGTGCGTGAGCAGCAGCCTGTTGCACACTGGGGGGCGAGCGGGTTTCTCAATGCGCAGGCACAGGTATTCGAGCCGCAGCAGCAGGTCGAATTTGCACAGCTGCCGGACTTTGCAGGCCCTGATGGTTACCAGCAGCGCGTACTGGAGATGTACCGGCGTGTGCAGGAGGTATTGATGCCGTTAAAGCTCAGTGTCGGCAGTCTGCAGCTCGATGCGCGGCGCACCTGGCGTGCGCAGTTGAGTAATGGCCTGACACTTGAGGTAGGTCGCAGCCATCCAGTACAGCGACTTGAACGGTTTGTGCGTGTCTATCCCGCCATTCTGGCGGCGGGAGAAGGTCGGGTGCTTAGCGTGGACCTGCGTTACAGCAATGGCTTCGCGGTCCAGTGGCAGGCGCCTGGCGAGGTGAATTGCGAAGCAAGACAAGGTGAATCGCCGACAGGCGAGAGAGGGTCCCCTGGGGGAGAAGGCACCCTGGGGTGCAAAGTGACCAGGAGAACTGGTTAATGGTGAAGAAACCGGAAAAGAACATGATCGTCGGCCTGGATATCGGCACTTCCAAGGTTGTAGCCATTGTGGGTGAAATCGGGCCGGACGGGGGTATCGAGATCATCGGCATCGGCTCGCACCCTTCCAGGGGATTGAAGAAAGGAGTGGTAGTCAATATTGAATCAACTGTGCATTCAATACAGCGTGCAGTTGAGGAAGCAGAATTGATGGCGGGATGCCAGATACACTCGGTGTTCGCTGGAATTGCGGGCAGCCACATCCGCAGTCTGAATTCACATGGCATTGTAGCGATTCGTGATCGTGAGGTGATGCCCAACGATGTCGAACGCGTTATCGATGCGGCACGCGCGGTAGCCATACCCGCCGATCAGAAGATCCTGCATATCCTGCCGCAGGAGTTTGTTATCGATGAACAGGACGGTATCCGCGAGCCGGTGGGTATGAGCGGTGTGCGTCTGGAAGCCAAGGTGCACATGGTGACCGGCGCGGTGAGTGCCGCGCAGAACATTATTAAATGTGTACGCCGTTGTGGCCTGGAAGTGGACGACATCATTCTTGAACAGCTGGCTTCCAGCTACTCGGTGTTGACCGAAGATGAAAAGGACCTTGGTGTGTGCCTGGTGGATATCGGCGGTGGCACCACTGATATTGCGGTTTTCACCGAGGGTTCTATCCGGCATACAGCAGTGATCCCGATTGCCGGTGACCAGGTCACCAATGACGTTGCCGTGGCGCTGCGCACACCGACCCAGTATGCCGAAGAGATCAAGATCAAGTACGCCTGCGCCCTGACCCAGCTGGCAGCCAGCGATGAGAATATCGAAGTGCCAAGTGTGGGTGATCGCCCGCCGCGCCGTCTGGCCAGGCAAACGCTGGCCGAAGTCATCGAGCCGCGTTACGAGGAATTGCTGACACTGGTACAGGCGGAGCTGCGCCGCAGCGGTTTTGAAGACCTGATTACCGCCGGTGTGGTGTTGACAGGAGGGAGTTCGAAAATAGAAGGGTTAGTGGATCTGGCGGAAGAGGTGTTTCACATGCCGGTACGCCTGGGTTCGCCACAGTGTGTTATGGGACTGGTGGATGTGGTGCGCAATCCTATTTATGCCACTGGCGTGGGGCTGCTGCTGTTTGGCAGTCAGAACCGCGCCCCACGGGGCTTTGATGCTGATTTTGGGCGTGGAGTACGGGGTGTATGGGAGCGGATGAAGAGTTGGTTTCAGGGTAATTTCTAGTTGTTAAATCAGGTAACGAACCGTTGAAGGGTAGAGGAGATAGTACAATGTTTGAGCTTATGGATGCATACAGTCAGAACGCGGTCATCAAGGTGATCGGTGTCGGTGGTGGTGGCGGAAACGCCGTGCAGCACATGGTCGAGGCGGATATCGAAGGCGTGGAGTTCATTTGCGCCAATACCGATTCGCAGGCCCTCACCAACATGAGTGCGCGTACTACGCTGCAACTGGGTAGCAGTATCACCAAGGGTCTGGGTGCGGGCGCCAATCCGGATATCGGCCGTCAGGCGGCGATGGAAGACCGTGACCGGATCCTGGAAGTGATCGAGGGGTCCGACATGCTGTTTATTACCGCGGGTATGGGTGGCGGAACAGGCACCGGTGCTGCACCGGTGGTGGCGCAGGTGGCCAAGGAGCTGGGTATCCTTACCGTGGCGATTGTTACCCGGCCGTTTCCCTTCGAAGGCGGCAAGCGTATCCAGGTGGCCGATCGTGGTCTCAAGGAACTCAGCCAGTATGTGGATTCGCTGATTACCATTCCGAATGAGAAGCTGCTGCAGGTGCTGGGCAAGGAAATCAGCCTGCTGAATGCGTTCAAGGCGGCCAACAATGTCTTGCAGGGTGCGGTACAGGGTATCGCTGAACTGATTACCCGTCCGGGACTGATCAATGTCGACTTCGCCGATGTGCGCACCGTTATGTCCGAAATGGGTATGGCGATGATGGGTTCAGGTGCTGCCTCCGGCCAGGACCGTGCGCGCGAGGCGGCAGAGGCCGCAGTGCACAGCCCGCTGCTGGAAGATATCGATCTGATGGGCGCGAATGGCATCCTGGTTAATGTCACGGCGGGCCTTGACCTGGCTATTGGCGAATTCGAGGAAGTTGGCAACACGGTTAAGGAATTCGCGTCACGTGACGCGACGGTAGTCGTTGGTACGGTTATCGATCCGGAAATGCACGATGAGTTGCGCGTCACTGTGGTTGCTACGGGACTGGGTTCAGGCCTGGGCATGGAGGAGGAAGAAACACCTGAACCGGTGAAGCTGGTACAACGTACCAAGACCGGTGAAGTGAACTATGCCGAGCTGGATCGTCCCGCGATTATTCGCAAGAAAGCGTCCAGTGACCCGACCCCGCCGCCCGCCAGCGCTGACGATATGGAGTATCTTGATATCCCGGCATTTTTGCGCCGCCAGGCGGATTGAGAACCCGCGGGTGACCGCTTTATATGGCAGCCAGATTGGTGTCAGCCGGGTTTGGCTGGCATAATCGGCGCAAAGATCGCCAATGAGCTAAAGAGTGGCCCACAGGTGCCGCAGGTGCAGTGGGTAAAGCTTGCGCGCGCGTTGTTAATTTACTAATGCCATGGTGCTAAGGCAGGCGCAGGCGGGTCTGCTAACCACATGATATATCAGAAAACGTTAAGAAATGTTATCCGCGCAAAGGGGGTCGGTCTGCATAGTGGGGAGCAGGTTTACCTCACCTTGCGACCAGCGCCGGCAGATACCGGAATTATTTTCCGGCGCGTGGACCTGGAGCCGGTAGTGGAAATAGCGGCGACGCTGGATAATGTGGGTGATACCCGCCTGTCCACCGCCCTGCGTTACAAGGACGTGCGGATTTCCACCGTTGAACACCTGCTTTCCGCCTTGTCCGGGCTGGGTATCGACAATGCCGTGGTTGATCTGACTGCCGCGGAAGTTCCGATTATGGATGGCAGTGCCGGGCCCTTTGTATTCCTGATCCAGTCTGCGGGTGTCGAGGAACAGCGGGTAGCCAAGCGTTTTCTGCGCATTTTGCGTTCTGTCGAGGTCAGCGATGGTGATAAATGGGCGCGTTTCAGTCCTCACCAGGGGTTCAGAGTCGGTTTTACCATCGACTTCAATCACCCGCTGTTCCGCGGCCAGTGCCGACAGTCGGAAATCGATTTCAGTAAAACCTCGTTTGTACGTGAAGTCAGCCGGGCGCGGACTTTCGGTTTTATGCGTGATATAGAGAAGTTACGCGAAAATCAGCTGGCACTGGGCGGCAGCCTGGACAATGCCGTTGTGCTGGATGACTACCGGGTGGTTAACGAGGACGGTTTAAGATACAGAGACGAATTCGTCAAGCACAAGATGCTGGATGCGGTGGGCGATCTGTACCTTCTCGGTTACAGCCTGATCGGTGCTTTTACCGGCTTCAAATCCGGACACGCCCTGAATAACTGCCTGTTGCGCGAACTGATTCGGCAGCAGGATGCCTGGGAAGTGATTACTTTCGAGGACGCAGCAAATACCCCGAAATGGTTGAGTCAGCCAGTCGGCGTGTTTCAGGCCTGACAACCTTCCACTACCCTGAAAATCTTCAGAAATCGCGGGCTTTGGCCGCTAACCGGTACAGGGCTTCCTGTAGTGCCGGATGATTGACGCTATTCGCAGTCTGGGCCAGCAAGGTGCCGCTGGCCAGTGAAAGGCGCGGTTTTTGTGTTTTAACTGGTTGAATATAATGTGTTTCTGGCGTTACTTTTACCTGGATGGTGCGTATGCGCAGAGCCAATTGGCATTCGAGTTGCCTAAACAGCTCAGGGACGGCAAATCTCAGGCGCGCAGCCCAGGCTGGAGAAGGTGTGGCTAGCACCAGGATTTCGCTTTTTAGATTCTGGACCTTACAATGCGCGCTCAGGTTTTCCGGCAGCAGCTGCAAAACGGTCTGTTCCAGCTGCTGCAGACGCCGGACACGCTCGAGCAGGGGCTGCGCCGCAGTCGCAAGGAATCGGGAACAGTGAACAGGGTCATTTTGTCGCATCGGGTTAACAGCAAGTTAAACGGTAACTACGTTAAATGAAATTTATATTCTACACCACCACCCATGGTAAATCCGGCAGCATTCAGCTGAGCCATCCCGGTTTCTGGATGCCGGCGGTACTGGCACTTTCGACTCTGATCGGAGCGGTTGCCGGTCTGGGTTATGCGTTGGGGGGTGATCCGGTGTCGGTAGCAGAAACATCCACCGGGGAGGAAAATCACTGGCAACTGGCGCTGAAGGAACAGAAGCAGGAACTGGTGCGGGCACGGGATGCAGCGCAAAACGATCTGAATGCACTGGCGGTACGTTTGGGTCAAATGCAGGCCCAGATGCTGCGCGTAGAGGCACTCGGGCAGCGCCTGACAGACATGGCCAGACTTGGGAAAGCGGAATTCGATTTCGACCAGAGGCCGGCGCAGGGTGGTCCTGCTGCCCCGGTTGTGGACGAGCCGCTGAGTTCCCGCGATTTCATCCAGACGCTGAATGATATGGAGGCACAGATCGACGATCGTGCCAGGCAACTGGAGGTCATTGAGCAGGTACTGAGCAGCCGCAAGCTGAATAATGCCGTGTCACCGGCCGGGCGTCCTGTCGCCAAAGGCTGGTTGTCATCCTATTACGGGAAACGCACCGACCCCTTCCACGGTCACCAGGCCATGCACAAGGGTGTCGATTTTGCCGGCAAGCTTGGATCTGACGTTGTCGCCACAGCCGAGGGCGTCGTTACCTGGGCCGGCAAGCGGTATGGCTACGGCCAGCTGGTGGAGATCAATCACGGTAACGGGTATTCAACACGTTACGGACATTGTAAGGAAATCCTGGTAACGGTGGGCGAGAAGGTCGAGCCAGGTCAGAAAATTGCACTGATGGGGTCCAGCGGGCGATCCACCGGACCACACGTTCACTACGAAGTACTTAAAAACGGCAGGCAGGTCGATCCCGCCAGGTATGTTCAGGCCAGCCGTTAGGCCTCACGCTGCAAGCGCCCGCATCACAACCGTTAACGGAACATTAACGGAACGGATTTAAACTCTGTCCCGCTTGTCTATATGCGGTATGATTCCATACCTCTGAATTTGCTGATTTC
>CAZWJB010000077.1:0-6048 GCA_964634485.1 uncultured Thiohalobacter sp.
TAGCATAACGACGACCTGATTACGGGACTTGAATCACAGTTGTCGTCCTGTATGAGCAGATAAGGATTTCAAGGATGAAATGCTTTATTCAGCGCTGGCGTTTCTAGCCGGCATTTGCGTTTATCAGTATGTACCGGGATTGTCGTTCAGCAGCTGCTGGTGGCTGCTCGCCGGTATTCCACTGTTAGTGTTCCCTGTTCCTCTGTTGCGCGCCACCGGCATGTCCTGTGCGGGATTGCTATGGATCTGCTGGCAAGCCGGCCAGGTTGCAGATGCACAACTTCCGTTCCACCTGGAAGGCGAGGAGTTGCTGGTGCGGGGCGTAATTCAGGGTCTGCCCGAGACGCTGGGTGGTCAGCGGCTGCGTTTTGGTTTTTTGATCGATCAAGTCTCGGAAAAGGGACACTGGCAGACACTGCCGCTGCTCGCCCGTATCACCTGGTACCGTAACAAGCTGGCCGTAGCACCCGGAGAACGCTGGCAACTCAAGGTCCGCCTCAAGCGACCGCGCGGTTTTTCCAACCCGGGCGGCTTTGATTATCAACGCTGGTTATTGGCACAGGGCATCCAGGCAACCGGCTATGTGCGGAAAGGGAAGGCGAACCAGCGCTTGTACCAGACCGGAAGTCAAGCGGTACAGGGTCTTCGGCAACAGCTGTCGGCACACCTGCAGCAACTGGAGGTACCGGAGACGATGCGTGCCTTGCTGCGCGCTCTGGGTGTCGGAGACCGGAGCGCCATGTCAACCACCCAGTGGCGGGTGCTGCAGAAAACCGGCACCAGTCATCTGCTGGCTATCTCCGGCCTGCACGTCGGGATGGTTGCCGCGCTGGTATTTTTCGTGGCACGTCAGGGATGGAGTCTTTTCGGCGATCCGCAACGCTGGCCGGCGCCCAGAGTGGCAGCACCGTGTTCCATGATCGCGGCCCTTGCGTATGCGCTGCTGGCAGGTTTCCAGGTTCCTGCGCAGCGAGCCCTGGTAATGGTCAGTCTGTGGATGCTGGCAGTCATGTGGACAGGCAGGCCCGATCCATGGAGGGTCTGGGGTCTGGCGCTGCTGGCGGTACTGTTACTGGATCCGTTTTCGGTAGCGGCCCCCGGTTTCTGGTTATCCTTTGCGGCAGTGGCGTTGATTGCTCTGCTGACAGCGGGGCGCCACGGGCGGACGGGAAGATTACGACGCCTGTTGAGCGTTCAGTTCGGCCTGCTACTCGGGCTTGCGCCGCTGCAGTGGCTTCTGTTTCAGCAGCTATCCATCAGTGCGCCTTTTGCCAATCTCATCGCTATCCCCTGGATTGGTTTGCTGGTTGTGCCCGTCATGCTGGCGGGGATTCTGTTGTTACCATTTGCACCCACGGTCGGCGATTGGCTGCTGGGGCTGTCTGCGCACAGTTTGTCGATACTCTGGTGGGTGCTGGAGCAGTTGGCCGGCCTGCCGGTGAATCTGTGGCAGTCGCCGGCGGTATCGGCTGGCTGGATGCTGCTGTTCGCGCTCGGTATTGTAATCGTACTGTTACCGGCGGCATTCCGCCTGGCGCCGGTCGGTGTCATGCTGTTGTTACCCGTGTTCTGGCTGCAAGCCGAACGTCCGGCCCGGGGCGATGTATGGTTCACTTTGCTTGATGTAGGGCAGGGTCTGGCCGCGGTTGCGGAAACCAGCAACCACGTCCTGGTGTATGACAGCGGGCCGGCATTCAGAAGCGGATTCAATACCGGTGCTGCGGTGCTGGTCCCGTACCTGGTGAACCAGGGTTACCGGCATATCGATCGCCTGGTTATCAGTCACGCGGATAACGATCACATCGGTGGAGCACACTCCCTGTTTGACCGCATGGACGTTTTCAGCATCTACAGCGGTGAACCGGGAGAAATTGACTGGGCGCGATCGAAGCAGTGCATGGCTGGTCAGCGCTGGGTCTGGGACCAGGTTCAGTTCGAATATCTGGCGCCTTTTGCAAGGGGGGAGGGTAATAACAGTTCCTGTGTATTGCGCATCGAAACGGCAGCCGGACAGGTATTGCTGCTGACCGGTGATATCGAACGCAGCGTCGAACAGCAGTTGCTTGAACAATACGCCCGGCGACTGGCGGCGGACGTTCTGGTTGCACCGCACCATGGCAGCCGGACCTCTTCGACGGACGGGTTTGTCAACGCGGTACACGCCGAGTACGTTCTGTTCCCGATTGGTTACCGGAATCGCTTCGGCTTCCCCAAACCGGATGTGCTGGCGCGATACCGGGGGACGGGCGCGCGCATCCTGGATACGGCGACCAGCGGTGCTGTGAGTATTCGCCTCGAGGCAGGGCAGGGCATAGCAGCGGTGGGTTACCGGCAGCGTGGCCGGGGGCACCACGTGCGCTGAGCACCTGCATCACCGGTACAGGCCTTGGTACTGAAATCATTCGTATTTCACTCCAGATCAAGTATTATTCCCCCGGTTTGATCCCGACAGGAAAGGTAGACATTACGTGTTTGAACTGGTAGCCGCGGGCGGCTGGCTTATGGCCCCCATCATCGCCTGCTCCATCATTGCATTCGCGATTATTGCGGAACGCTTGTGGACACTGCGCGTCAAACGGGTGATCCCCGGGTCACTGGTGGCCCAGGTCTGGGACTGGACCAAGGAGAAGAAACTGGACATGGAACGCATGCAAACCCTGCGTGCCGGTTCACCGCTGGGCCGGATTCTGGCCGCTGGGCTGAGCAACCGGAATGCCAGCCGTGAAATCATGAAAGAATCCATCGAAGATACCGGCCGTCATGTGGTGCACGAGCTGGAGCGTTACATCAATACGCTGGGTACCATCGCCGCGATTTCCCCGTTACTGGGTTTGCTGGGTACCGTCATCGGCATGATCAAGGTATTCTCGGCCATTACCACGCAGGGCGTTGGCAACCCAAGTGCACTGGCGGGTGGTATCTCTGAAGCTCTGATAACCACTGCTGCGGGTATGGTCGTTGCCATCCCGACGTTGATGTTTTACCGGTACTTCCGCGGCAAGGTGAACATGCTGGTAATCCGTATGGAGCAACAGGCCCTGCGCATGGTCGAGGTGCTGCACGGCCAGCGCAGCCGGGAGAGTGTTGAGGCGCAGCAACCATGAACCTGCGCCAGGCCGGTGGTGACGAACCGGAACTCAATCTGACACCGCTCATCGACGTGGTGTTTATATTACTGATCTTTTTCATGGTCTCGACCACCTTCCAGAAGGAATCGGAAATCAAGATCGAGCTGCCGGAAGCCAGTGCCGACCCGGTGGAAGAAAAGGAAGACGTACTGGAACTGGTTATCGATGCCGAAGGCCGCTATTTCATAGACCAGCAACAGGTGGTCAATACCGAGCTGGTAACGCTTAAGAAAGCCCTCAGTAAATTCCTTGGTGAGCGGACCAGTATACCCGTCGTGATCCGCGCTGACCGGCGCACGCCGTACGAATCCGTGGTGCGCGCCATGGATGCCACCTCCCAGCTGGGGCTGGTGCAGATGTCTCTGGCTACCAGCCAGCCGGAAAATTCCCGAGAGTGAAGCAACAGCCAGTTACGGCTGCCGCGCTGTATAGACGCCTGCTCGGTTATGCTGTACCGCACTGGCGTATTTTTATCATCGCCGTCGTGGCGATGATTTTGTTTGCGGCTACCGATACCGGTTTTGCCGCATTGATGAAACCCATGCTGGACGGCAATTTCACCGATCGTGATCCGGACATGATCCGCTTTGTACCGATTGCGCTGGTCGCGCTGTTTGTTTTTCGCGGACTGGCTGGTTTCGTATCGCGCTACGGGATGAGCTGGATCGGCCGGCGTGTGATTCAGGTGCTGCGCCGCGACCTGTTTCACCAGCTGCTGCGCCTGCCGGCGCAGTACTATGACCTTAATCCCTCGGGCCGTCTGTTATCGCGGCTGACTTTCGACGTCGAACAGGTTGCGGAAGCAACCACCAATGCGGTCACTATCCTGATTCGGGACAGCCTGACCCTGTTTTTCCTGCTAGCCTACATGTTCTGGATCAGTGGCTGGCTGACACTGTTATTCCTGGTCATTGGGCCGGTACTGGTTGTTCTGATCCGTGTTGTCAGCCGCAGCTTCCGCAGAATCAGTCACCACATCCAGGAGTCCATGGGTGAGCTGACGCAATTCAGCGATGAAGTGATCCACGGCCAGCGGCTCGTCAAGTCGTTCACCGGCGAGCAATGGCAGGAAAAGCTGTTCGAACAGGTGAATGAGCGCAACCGCAAGCTGCATATGAAAATGGCCGCAGTACTCGGCGCCAGCACCCCCATCGTGCAGCTGATCGCCGCCTGCATACTGGCGCTGGTGATCTACCTTGCCACACTGGAATCGATCACCAGTGAAATCACTGTCGGCAGCTTTGTATCGTTTATCACCGCCATGTTACTGCTGATGCAACCCATAAAACGCCTGACCAATATCAACGCCTCGATTCAGCGTGGCGTCGCGGCGGCACGCAGCATTTTTGACGTACTCGATGAGTCGGTAGAACAGGATACGGGTACGCTGGCACTGTCTCACGCCCGCGGGGCAATCGAATTCCGCAACCTGGGCTTTGCCTATGATCCTGCCAAGGGTAAGGTTTTGAGGGACATTTCCTTTTCGGTTCAGCCCGGACAAACACTGGCCCTGGTGGGGCGTTCCGGTAGTGGAAAAACCACCCTGGCTAACCTGCTGGTGCGTTTCTACGACCCCGGGCAAGGCGCGATCTACCTGGACGGTGAGGATATTCGTCACTACCGCCTGGCCGATCTGCGCAAGCAGATCGCGATGGTCGGGCAGGACGTTACCCTGTTCAACGATACTATTGCACATAATATCGCCTATGGACGTCCGGGTGAGGTGTCTGAAAAGGAGATACGCGCCAGCGCCGAAGCCGCGCACGCCATGGAGTTTATTCGCGATCTTCCGGACGGCCTGGAGTCCCGCATCGGCGATCGCGGTGTGCTGCTATCGGGCGGTCAACGGCAACGCATCGCCATAGCGCGCGCCATACTCAGGAATGCACCGGTGCTGATACTGGACGAAGCGACCTCCGCGCTCGACAGTGAGTCGGAGCGCCTGGTACAGGAGGCCCTGGAACAGCTGATGCAAAATCGAACCTCGCTGATCATTGCCCACCGGCTGTCCACGGTTGAGCGCGCTGATCGTATCCTGGTGCTGGAACAGGGGCGGATTGTGGAGTCGGGCAACCACGCGGCGCTGTTGGCAAAAGGAGGGGTCTACGCCGACCTGTACCGTTTGCAATTCAGGGAAGACGGCAGTCGTTCATGAATCGTGCACGGTGGGAGCAACGCCTGCAGGCGCTCTGGTATGGAGACTCACAGGCTTACCTTGCCTTGCTGCCGTTCTCATGGTTGTACTGTGCGCTGGTGCGAGTCCGGCGCCTGGCCTATGACATCGGACTGTTGCGCAGAAGCTGTCTCGACACGCACGTCATCGTGGTCGGCAACATTACTGTGGGTGGTACCGGTAAAACTCCGCTGGTGATTGCGATTGCCAAACGCGCACAGCAGGCCGGCCTCAGGGTGGGCATACTGGTGCGTGGCTACCTGGGTCGTGCGGACCACTGGCCGCAGCAGGTCAGTGGCGACAGCGACCCGGCCGAGATGGGCGATGAAGCCGTATTGCTGGCGCGAAAAACCGGGGCACCGGTCTTTGCCGGACCGGATCGTGTGGCGGCGGGGAGAGCGCTGTTGCAGGCATCACCTTGTGACCTGCTGATCTGTGATGATGGTCTACAGCACTATGCCCTGCAAGCGGATACCGAGATTGCAGTGGTTGATGCGAGCCGGGGCCTGGGTAATGGCTTCTGCCTGCCTGCCGGACCCCTGCGCGAACCCGCCTCGCGTCTGCGCACTGTTGATGCAGTGGTTGCGCTGGGGGATGATGCGGGCCGGCCGTATTCAATGAGTCTGGTGTCGGCTGCAGCCCGCGGCGTTGCGGATTCGTCAATCAGCCGTAGCCTCGATTCGTTTCGCGGGAATACGCTGCATGCCGTGGCGGGAACAGGCAACCCGGAGCGGTTTTTTACCGGCC
>CAZWJB010000078.1:0-5995 GCA_964634485.1 uncultured Thiohalobacter sp.
TCGGCCGCGCGGTAGTCCACCGGCAACCCTGTTTTCCAGGGCTGGTGCTTGCGCTTGGTGGTGTGCAGCATTTTGGTCTGATCGGTCAGATGATCAAAATCATTCCACTCCGGTTCGAAAAACCCGATGCTGTCGGGATCCTCGTATTTCAGGCACACCCACTTCATGTAGTCACGCTCGAACGTGAACATGGCGTTGAACTGTTCCTCGAATTTCCAGTGGGTTAACTTAGCGTTATCCAGCAGCATTACACTGGTAGCGAGGCAGCCGCGCCTGCCCTTGGCGCCTGACTTCGGCCGGCACATGATGGCCTTGCCCTGCATATCGCGGGACAACAGGTCCCAGATATCCGCCAGTGCGAAGACATCCGGATCAATGACCACCGAGCGGCCCTGGTAATTCATCAGCTGGGGCGGTAAAAAACGTGTGGGGGTAAATGACTGCAGGTCATCCCTCACCCATTCCCGCTTGCCGCCGTCGCGCAGGTAGTCATTCCCTTCCCGGGCGCGCAGGAACGGGAAATCATCATAGTTCATGATGCGGATGTCGAATTTGTCATTGTGCGCGGAATTGCGGCGCAAGGCGTAGCGGGCGACCAGCGCGCCGAGGTATTGCTTGTCGTTGGCCTGAATGAATACGCAGTAGTCCACACCCGTTCCCTCTTTACACAGTAGTCTCATTCTAAACTGCGTACGGCGTTTTACCAAGACAGGCCAGGCAACTCCGTCTGGTCAACGCCAACCGCATGCTGCAAAATAGCACCACGCCGGATCGGACGACCGTCATTTGTAAGGATTTGCAGAAGTTGGCAAGACTCTTTCTGAGCAACAAACACACCAACTGGTCACCACGCCTGCTGCGCATTCTGTGGGCTATCGAAGCCGGTGCGCTGGGCCTGGTCGCTGCACTGGCACGCCTGTTGCCTGTGGATACGGCCTCTGCAGCGGGGCGTGCGCTTATGTCCAGGCTGGGCCCCCGCCTCGACAAAACGCGCCATATCCGGCGCAACCTGAAAATTGCCTTCCCGGAAATTGATGAAGCGGAAACCAGCCGCCTGATACGTGACATTTGGGGAAACATCGGCTCGGTGCTCGCTGAATACCCGAACCTGGGCCGGATCTGCAGGGCCAGGCAAAGAATCAACTGCGTGATCAAGGGCGATCCAGAGGTGTTCCGGAAAACCGGAAAACCGGCGATCTTTGTCACCGCGCACCTATCCAGCTGGGAAGCCGCCGCCGGTGCGTTTATGCAGCTAGGCGTGCCGCTGAGCGTGGTCTACACCAAAATGCAGAACCCCCGGATGGACCGGCTGCTGTTCAGAGCCCGCGAAACGCTCGGTTGTGGACTGGTGGAACGGGATAATGCCGCACGCGAGTTGCTGCGCTACCTGAAAAAGGGCACATCCGTTGGCCTGCTGGTGGACCAGCGTGTCGATGCAGGGGAACCGGTACCCTTTTTCGGTCACGATATGTTGACCTCAATCACTCCGGCCCAGCTGGCGCTACACGTTGACTGCGACCTGATCCCGGTGCAGGTCCAGCGCCTGCACGGTGCGCGTTTCCGTGTGACCTTTCACCAGCCGCTAGTCGCCGATGATGAAAATGCTGAAAAAGCCGAGAAAATCCTGCAAATGACACGCAAGGTCAATAGCTTGTTTGAATCCTGGATCCGCGAACGGCCTCACGAATGGATGTGTACCAATCGCCGCTGGCCGAAGGACCGGCAGAACTCTGACGGCAACTGACAGGGGATTAAATCGGTACTTCCCTATATAATATGCCGCCGTAGAGGCCTTCCTGGACACACCGAGTGCTATTTACCGACCGAGACAACGCAAAAAAAGCCCTGATCATTGCCCCCACGGCTATCCTGCCACGGCCACTGCGGGTATCCGTGCGCAAGAAACTGCTCGGCAATCTGGAAGTGGGTATCGCGCGCCGTTCCCGGCTGGTAATCGTTGCACATCCCAAGAGCGGCAATACCTGGCTCAAGGTTATGCTGACACGCCTGTACAGCATCCGCCATGGTATTGCGCCGGAAGACTTCGCCAGCTACCCGGCGCTCGCCGACCACAACCCGGACATTCCCCGCTTCGCTGCCACCAACGGCTGGTACAGTTACGAGCGCGCCGTGGGTGACCTGCTGAAACCGGAAGCCCCGGACTCGGAGTTCAAACACAAGCCGGTGGTACTGCTGGCGCGCAACCCGCTGGATATTGCGGTGTCCTGGTTTTTTCAGTTCACCAAGCGGCAATCAGCGCACAAGCAGGAGCTGATCAATGCCGGTATCGAGCATCCCGTTGACCGCACAAAGATTGAGATGTGGGATTTTGTGCGCCACAGTGATATCGGTCTGCCATCACTGATCGATTTCCTGAATTACTGGGAGCGCAATCTCGCGGCACTGGATAACACCCTGCTTACCAGTTACGAGGCGCTGCGCGCCGACCCGGGTGCGGTGCTCAAACAAATCACTACGCTGATGGGCGACAGCTTCACAGACGAAGAGATACAGAACGCCGTCGACTTCGGTTCCTTCGACAACCTGCGCAAGCTGGAAAGTGAAGGCTTTTTCCGTTCCGGCGGTCTCACCCTGCGCAACCCCGAAGACCCCGAGAGTTTCAAGGTGCGCCGCGCCAAGGTCGGCGGCTACCGCGATTACTTCAGCGCCGAACAGGCCGACGAACTCGAAGAACTGGTGCGCACCCGTCTCTCTCCTGCATTCGGTTACAGCGACAGCCTGTCTACGCAGAGCAACAGTGCCGCTGTCTGAGACACAACCCCGCATCTGGTTACTGCTGGGGGATAAAAAAGGCGACAACGGCCAGGTGGAAACCATTGCCGAGGCGCTGGAATCGACGCTCGGCTGGCACTGCGAACTGAAACGCATCAAGGTACTCGAACCCTTCGTGTTCGGCAAAGCGAAAGTCGGGCCGACGCTCTACCATATTGACCGCGAGCTCAGTGCCCCCCTGCAGGCTCCCTGGCCGGAGCTGGTGATTACGGTCGGCCGCAGCCCTGCCAACGTTGCCCTGTGGGTACAACAACAGTCTGAAGGGCACAGCAAAATCGTGCTGGTCGGCAAACCCTCCGGCATGATGGAGCGCTTCGATCTCATTGTCATCAGCACCGAAATCCTGCTCGCGCCCTACCCCAATGTGCAGCGCATATCGATGCCGCTGATGCGTATTGACGAAGCCGCCGTGCACGAAGCTGCACAGGCGTGGGCAATAAAATTCGCTGAATTGCCGCGCCCGCTGGTCGCCATCATGGTCGGCGGTCCTACCAATCCGTTTATCTACAACGCCGCCATCACTGACAAGCTGATTGATGCCGCGCACAAGGTCTGTGCCGAAGGCGGAACACCCTACATTACCACCAGCCGGCGCACGCCGGCGGCCGTTGTCGACAAACTGAAAACGGGGTTGCCTGAAAAGGCACGCCTGTTTACCTGGTCGGCCGATGCCGTTGACAACCCCTACATGGGACTGCTGGGACTCGCCGACCGGTTCATCGTGACCGGCGACAGTATCTCGATGATGGTCGAGGTGACACGCCTGGGCAAACCGCTGGAGATACTGCCGCTGCCCTGTGGCCTGCTCGGCAGCCTGGACCAGCTGCGCCGTTCGCTGGCGCGCTGGCTGTTCAGACAGGGTAACGCCAGCTGGCAGGACAGGCTGCGCGCGCAGCTGGCGCGGCTGGTGTATTACTCGCGTTTCATCCGCCATACCCGCCACTATCCCGGTTTTCACCAGAAGCTGGTCGACCTCGGGCTGGCCGGCTGGTTTGGCGAACCATCGCGTCCACCGACGGGACAGTATCCCGACGATGTCAGCGCGGTGGTCAGCCGTATTCAGTCACTACTACCGAACAGGCCGTGAATCCAGCGGGTTGTTGACACGCCTCAATAATCCCGATATTCAGACAGGGACTTCGCTACCGTTAACGAAATTTCCATGGGATAATATGAACCAGACCGGTTCAGCAGGAAAAGCAGCATGGTAATTCTGGATCTGACAAATTTTGAAAATGCTCCCCTGGAGCATGACCCGTTCGACTTTGTCGTCGCACAGAACGTCATGAGCCCGGACACCATCGAGGCGCTGAATCGGGACTACCCGAGCATCGACCTGCCAGCGAATTACAACCCGGAAGACCTTGACTACGGACCCAGCTTCCAGCAACTGCTGGATGAACTCAACGAAGCGGAGTTCGACTCCGTTATCGAGAGCAAATTCGGTGTCGACCTGGAAGGGACGGAGAAAACCATCACCGTACGCAAGTACTCGGAAATGAGTGACGGCAACATCCATACAGACCACTGGAGCAAGATCATTACCGTACTGATCTATTTCAACCCGGAATGGACCCAGGAAGGCGGCAAGCTGCGTTTCCTGCGCTCGAAGGATGACATCGAAAATTACGCCGCGGAAATCACACCGGTCGGCGGCAATATGCTGGCGTTCCGGCGTTGTAAAAATTCCTTTCATGGCTACAAATGTTTCAGGGGCGAGCGCCGCATGGTGCAGGTTAACTGGGTGAAGTCCAGTCGCTTCGCCTGGTACGCACAACAGCTTGCGCGTTTCGGCACCCACACCGGCAAGCGTCTGTTGCGCATGACGCAGGGGGCATGATCGCGCGGTGTATCGCCAGAGAGCCTTTCTCTTGCCCGTCATTGCATACCCCATGAATTCACCCTCCACGCACCGCCTGTGTCTGGCGTCACCGGTGTTCTATCCGACCTACGGCGGCTCCCAGAGACGCTTTCTGAGTTACCTGCCGGGCCTGCGCGAACGCGGGCTGGACATCCGCGTATACACCGGCACACCCAACGCCAAAGAAATGTCTGCTGAAGAATCCGCGCTGTGGGGTGATTGTCCAACGGGCGAATTCATGCCCACCACCGAGGTGTCGGGTATACCGGTACACCGCGTCAAACTGCCCGACAAAAAGGGCCAGAAGCGCACTCAAACCTTTAATGACAGGTTACTGGAATATTGCAGCAACCCGGAATACCGCCCCGATGTCATACAGATGGTCGGGCCACTGAAGCCGATGTCCATCCCCCTGCTCAGGCAGTTGCGGGACATGCAGATCCGGCTGCTGTATGCCGTTACCATCGCACCACCTGAACCGGGCCGGAAAAAATGGTTCAGGCGCTCCCATTCCCGGGGCGACGAGGTAGAACTTTTCAACCTGCTGGACTGCATCGTCACCAACAACACA
Source organism: uncultured Thiohalobacter sp. (assembly GCA_964634485.1). Classification (GTDB taxonomy): domain Bacteria; phylum Pseudomonadota; class Gammaproteobacteria; order DSM-19610; family DSM-19610; genus Thiogranum. The sequence goes on from CAZWJB010000078.1 coordinate 5,226, forward strand.
CCGCTACGTGATTTTGTACAGGCTGCCGGAATCACAACCCGTGTCGAGGTCATTGCAAACGGCGTCGATCTGCAGCGTTTTTACCCCGCGCAGTCAACGGCGGACAGAGACCCGCTGAGAGCAAAACTGGGCATCGGCGCAGACGACATCATGATTACCAGCATCGGCGGTATCAGCCCGCGCAAGGGCAGCGACCTGATAGTCGACGCCTGGGCACGGCTTGCAGCGCAATCGCCCAACATTCACCTGGTACTGGTTGGACCGCGCAAGGATCTTGAGCAAAAGAAGCTGAAGGGATTCCGGCGCAGGATAAAACAGATGATACGGCAGTCGGGTGCGCCCGAACGCGTGCATATCACCGGCCTTGTTGACAACGTCGAAGCGTATCAGCGCGCAACCGACATCCTTGTGCTGCCGTCAGAACGCGAGGGCATGCCCAATGCGGTGCTCGAAGCCATGGCCTCACGGGTACCGGTCATCATGACGCCCTACAAGGGACTGTGCAGCGACATGGGAACACCGGGCACTCATTTTCTGCTCAGCGAACGCAATGTTGATGCGCTGTCATCGGCACTGCGCCAACTGCTGGAAAACCCGGCACAACGATCGGAATTCGCCAGCCAGGGTTACGATTGGGTCAGGCAAACCCTGAGCCTCGATAAGAGTCTGGACAGGTACGCCGCCCTGTACCATGAACTGGCCGGCACCGGCTGCAACTGATTTCCGCCATCAGAAACAATTGAAAATTCTGAGAATTCCCCGTATTTCGC
>CAZWJB010000079.1:0-5968 GCA_964634485.1 uncultured Thiohalobacter sp.
ACTATTTGGAGAAGATTGATATGTCGGCTCTTATCTGTGGTTCATTCGCTTTCGATACCATCATGGTTTTTCAGGACAAGTTCAAGAACCATATCCTGCCCGACAAGGTTCATATTCTGAATGTTGCCTTCCATGTGCCCGAACTACGCCGGGAATTCGGTGGCTGTGCGGCCAACATCGCCTACAACCTGAAGTTGCTCGGTGGCAATCCCCTGCCCATGGGTACGGTTGGCAAGGATTTTTCACCTTACGCGGAATGGATGGACCAGCATGGAATTCCCCTCAACCATGTCAAAAAAATTGATGGTGCATATACAGCACAGGCTTTTATTACAACCGATCAGGATGATAACCAGATTACCGCGTTCCACCCGGGCGCGATGGATTATTCCCACGAAGTCAAGGTAGGTGATGCGCAGGGTGTGAAGATGGGAATTGTTTCTCCGGACGGTCGTCAGGGTATGATTGATCACGCCCGTCAATTTGCTGATGCCGGTATTCCCTTTATTTTCGATCCGGGTCAGGCCATGCCGCTGTTTACCGGCGATGATTTCGAGCTGTTTATCGAGCAGGCGACCTGGGTGTGTGTGAACGACTATGAATCACAGGTGTTGCAGGAACGTACCGGCTGGTCGCCACACGAAATAGCGGAAAGGGTTGAGGCGCTGGTAGTGACGCGCGGAGGCGAAGGCTCGCACATCTACCTGGAAGGCAAGCGCATCGAAATCCCCGCCGCAAAGATTAATGCTGTTGTAGATCCAACTGGTTGTGGTGACGCGTACCGTGGTGGTCTGATTTATGGCCTGATGAACGGAATCGACTGGGAAGTGACAGGCCGCATTGCGGCTCTGATGGGCGCTATCAAGATCGAACAGCACGGTACCCAGAATCACAGTTTCACGCTGGACGAATTTCGCGATCGCTATCGCGACAGTTTTGGAACAGAGCTGGATGCGCTCTGAGAAAAAACCGGTGTGAGCACGCAGACGGAAACACACAAAAAGGAAGTGCAACAGGTATTCAATACGCTTGCACCTGTTTACGACTGCCCTGCAACGCGTTTCTTCCCCTTTACCGCAGACCGGCTGGTGAACTATGTCAGGCCCAGGCCGGGCACCCGGGTGCTGGATGTGGCCACCGGTACCGGCGCTGTGGCAATACCCTTTGCCCAGGCTGTCATGCCGGGTGGCGGGCGGGTAACGGCTATAGACCTTTCCAGCGGGATGCTCGACAGGGCCGAGACTAATATACGCAAAATGGCGCTGGACAATGTAGACCTGCACGAGATGGATGCCGAGCAGCTGGATTTTCGCGCCGACTATTTTCATTACCTTGTTTGTTCCTACGGCCTGTTTTTTCTTCCTGACATGTCAGCTGCCCTGCGTGAATGGGTGCGTGTCTTGAAGCCTGGTGGCAAGCTTGCCTTTACCTGTTTTGAAAAGACAGCTTTCCTGCCCATGCTGGATGATTTTGTCGAGCGCCTGCAGGCTTTTGGTGTGCAATTGCCTGAAGGGCCGTTTGGTTCACGGCGTATAACATCCCTGGATCATTGCAGGGAGCTGCTCAGCGAAGCGGGACTGGTGGATATCGATGCCGAATGTATACAGGTGGGTTATCACCTGGGTGACGAAAATGAATGGTGGGATGTTGTCAGCAATACGGCTATGCGTGCCCTGTTCGATCAGGTGCCCGACCAGCGCAAGGCCGAGTTCCGCCAGCAACATCTGGCCTTTGTCGCGACACAAAAAAATGACACCGGGCTATGGATGGACGTGCAGACCCGGTTTGCATCCGGCATAAAGCCGGGCTAGTTTACTTTAACCTGTATCGGAATCCATCTGCCCATGGCCCGGCCCAGGGTTCCATCCTTTTTCAGGGTGTCGAGAGAGCCGTTCAGGGCATCGGCCAGGGCCTTGTCCTTCTTGCGCACGGCCCAGGCGAGATATTCCTCCGTAAGCGGTCGGTATAGTCCCATTAATCCGGCTTTTTCAGTGGCAGTATTGGCCGTCAGGCGCCAGATAGTGGGCGCGTCGTGGATGAAAATATCGATCTTGCCGGCAACCAGCGCGTCAGTACCTTGTTCGATACTGTCAAAACCGGTGATAACAGCGTCGGGAAGATCCTTCCTGGCAAATGCCTCGCCGGTCGTTCCTGTCTTGACACCGACCCTGGCACCTATGGCAAGCAGAGCTGTTGGTCTGGCCCACTGGATCAGGTCGGCTGTGCGGATCAGAGCCATTTGACCGATTTTCATGTAGGGCTCGGTAAACAGGACCTGCCTGCTGCGCTCATCGGTCACTGACATGCCGGACATGATGACATCGATCCTGCCGTCATTGAGGGCCGGGATCAGTTCATCCCCGGCCAGCTCCACGAACTGCGTCTTTACCTTCAAGTGCTTCCCCACTGCCGTGCCCAGGTCGACTTCCATGCCCTGGAGCTTCCCGTCTGCTTTAAAGGTCAGTGGCGGGTAGCTTGCGGAGGTGCCGATGCGCAGGGTTGAAGGGACTGCGGTATCGGCCGAATGGGCAATCTGCAAACACAGCGCCAGAAGAAAGGACATCAGAATACGGGAAAGTTTCATTCGAGAGCCGCCTTGTGTGGAGGATGTATCGGTGCAGAATAGTGCCAGATAGCATCAACTGGAGTAAAGCTGTACCAGTTTTTCGATTGAGGTAACGGGTGGCAGGCAGCGCATCCCCTCGCAGACGTAGGCAACGCCGTCCTGCTGCGGGGTGCGCTGTTGCAACTGGGCGGGGAGTTCATCGATCGAGTCCGGTATGGCAAAGACCAGTCGCCGTGGGGCGTAGTCGCACGCCAGGGTATTCTGCCACGCACCCAGCCGTTCCCCGGCGCGGATAATGACGGTTTCAACCGGGTAGAGTATTTCCTCCAGCGCAAGCAGCAGGCCGGTGTGGCCGTAAGGGCTCTGCTGGATCGGATTCCAGGCGGCGCTGAGCGTCTGTTCGGCGGCGTCGAGCAGGCGTGTTTCCCCCAGCAGGTGACCGAGGCGCGAAAATACCCTGGCGGCTATGGCATTGCCAGCGGGCAGGGCGTCGTCGTTCAATGGCTTGGGGCGCTGGATCAGGTTTTCGTGGTCGTCTGCGGTGAAATAGAAGCCGCCGGCGGGATCGGCGAAATGCTCCAGCACGACATCGGCGAGTTGTAACGCGAATGTCAGGTCATCATTGTTCCAGCGCACCTGCAGCAGTTCCAGGATGGCGTCCATAAGAAAAACATAATCGTCCAGGTAGGCTGCCAGATGTGCACGGCCGTCCTTGTACGTTGCGCACAGGCGTCCGTCGGACCACATCTGTGTTTGAATAAAGCGCAGTGCGCGCTCGGCGGAGTCCTGATAGCGCTTATCGTTAAACTGCCGTGCCGCCTGTGCCATGCCCTTGATCATCAGCGCATTCCAGGACACCAGCACCTTGTCGTCACGGCCCGGATGAATGCGCTGCTCACGCGCATTGAACAGCTTGCTGCGGGCCGATTCGATGTGTGCCTCAATAGTGGTGTCAGGCAGCCCGAAACGTTTGCTCAATGCGTCTATGGAGGTGTACACGTGGGCATGCCAGCGGCCTTCGAAATTGGCGTCCCGATCAAAACCGAAGCGCGCTGCAACCAGTGGGTATTCCTCTTCACTCAGCAGTTGTTGAACCTCGTCCGCTGTCCAGACGTAGAATTTGCCTTCCTCTCCTTCGCTGTCGGCATCGAGACTGGAGTAGTAACCGCCCTCCGGTGCCTGCATGTCGCGTATCACCCATGCGGCTGTTTGCTCTACGATGCGCTGGTACAGGGGGTTACGGGTAGCAGCCCAGGCGTCGCTGTATAAGGACAATAGCGGGCCGTTGTCGTAGAGCATTTTTTCAAAGTGCGGAATCATCCACTGTTCGTCTACCGAATAGCGGCAGAAGCCGCCGCCGATCTGGTCGTACATGCCACCCAGTGCCATACGATCCAGTGTGAACAGCGCCATGTGTAACGCCTGTGCATCGGCCTCGCCCTGCTTGCGGGTTCCCGCCCAGTGGCGCAGCAGGCGTTCGATGCTGGTGGGGTGCGGAAATTTGGGTGCACCGCCGAAGCCGCCGTGTGCAGCGTCGAATTGCTGTTCCAGTTGCTGACGTGCGACGTCCAGTGGCATGGCGTTGAGTTCGCTGCTGCTGTCTCCCGCCGGCGCTGCCTGGTTCATGGACGACATGAAATCAATCAGCGAGCGGTTCTGTTTATCCAGTTCCTCGCGTTGTTCCTGATAGAAGTCAGACACGCGCTGGCACAGATCGGTAAAAGCGGGCATGCCGTGGCGCGGCTGGTCAGGAAAATAGGTACCGCCAAAAAATGGAATCTGTTCATCCGGCGTCAGAAACATGGTCAGCGGCCAGCCGCCGGTGCGCTGGGTGAGCAGTGAGTGTGCAGTCTGGTAGATTTTGTCCAGATCCGGGCGTTCTTCACGGTCGACCTTGATGTTGATGAACAGCCTGTTCATTACCTCCGCCGCTGCCGGGTCTTCGAAGGATTCGTGTGCCATGACGTGGCACCAGTGGCAGGCGGAATAACCGATAGAGAGCAGGATGGGCCTGTTTTCCCGGCGCGCTTTTTCCAGTGCCTGTGGGCCCCACGGATACCATTCGACCGGATTATGCGCGTGTTGCAGCAGGTATGGACTGGTCTCGGTAATGAGGTGGTTGGTATAGTGGGTGTCGTCTTTCATGGGGTTCGGGTCAGGCTGGATAAAGTCAGCCCAATATAGCCTAGTCAGACGCTTCCATATCCTGAAAATATCGAGGGTTTTCATGGAGTTTTCCATTGTCGTCCCGGTTTATAACGAGGCCGGGAATATTTTTCCGCTGCTGCAGGAGATTATTCAGGCGATGTCTGGCAGAGGTTCCTGCGAGGTAATTTATGTCGATGACGGCAGCGACGACGGGACAGGCGAGGCGTTGCAGCGCGCACAGGGAGAATTTCCCACCCTGCGCGTAGTAAGCCATCCGCAGCGCAGCGGGCAGAGCAGTGCTTTGCTGACCGGAGTGCGCGCAGCACAGGCACCCTGGGTTATCACCCTGGACGGTGATGGTCAGAATGATCCGGCGGATATTGGCGTGTTTCTGCAACGCATGGCGGCGGAAGGCGGGCCCGCAGGTGACCTGGTGCTGGTCGGGCATCGCACCCGACGACGGGACACCTGGCTACGACGCTGGTCTTCGCGGATTGCCAATGCGGTGCGCAGCCGTTTGCTGCAAGACGGAACGCCGGATACCGGCTGTGGCCTGAAGCTGTTTCCGCGCGATCTGTTTTTAGCCTTGCCGGCCTTTGATCATATGCACCGCTTCCTGCCGGCCCTGATGCAGCGCGAGGGCGCGCGTGTTATTTCACTGCCGGTGCAGCATCGCGCGCGTCAAACCGGAGCGTCGAAGTACGGTGTGCAAAACCGCTTATGGGTTGGATTGGTGGATATGGCTGGCGTCATGTGGCTGCAGCGGCGGCGCGTAGCACAGCCGGTCAGGCGTGACGGCCTGTGGTCCAGTCTGGCGGACACACTGGGGATGTACTGGCTGCAGCGCAGGCCTTGCAGTGCGCCGGCCAGGGAGGAACGCTGATGCTTGATCAACCCTGGGGCTGGCTTGCCATTGGCTTCGCCGGGCAGGCGCTGTTCTCGGCACGTTTTCTGGTGCAGTGGGTATACAGCGAACGCCGCAAGCGTTCTCTTATTCCCGTTGCCTTCTGGTATTTCAGTCTGGCGGGCGGTGCCACGCTGTTTACCTATGCGCTGCATATTGGTGACCCGGTATTTATACTCGGCCAGTCAATGGGAGTGCTGATCTATACGCGCAACCTCTATTTCATACACAAGGAACGCCGTCAGCTGGTACAGTCCGAGTGACTGTCCGGATCGTTGCAGATGGGTCCAGGGAGTAAACGCACAGGCTGGCTGAGTCTGCTGGCCGGCGTTGCGGCTCTGGCGGCCTTG
>CAZWJB010000080.1:0-5941 GCA_964634485.1 uncultured Thiohalobacter sp.
AAACCATAATTTACTCTGACCCTGCTAGCATAGTCGAGTGTTACAGAATATCCTCCCGAGCGGCTGACTCATCCGGCCTCCGACCACGGCTGTTTATGTAGTACCATCAGGGCGCATTCACAACAAAGATCCGTTTGATGCAAGCCATAGTTTCCGTTACCAACCTGTCGAAGACCTACGCCAATGGCCATCACGCCCTGAAGGATGTGAGTCTGGACATCGCGCCCGGGGAAATACTGGCGCTGCTTGGTCCCAACGGTGCGGGGAAGACCACGTTGATATCGATTATATGCGGGATTGTAAATGCAAGTTCGGGTTCGGTGACGGTCGGTGGTCATGACACCGTTTCCGGCTATCGTACGACGCGCAGTATGATCGGCCTGGTGCCACAGGAACTCACCCTCGGTGCCTTCGATACGGTATGGAATACGCTGAGTTTCAGTCGCGGTCTGTTTGGTAAAAAACCGGATCCAGCCTACCTTGAGCAGTTGCTCAGGGACCTGTCTTTATGGGATAAAAAAAACAGCGCACTCATGACCCTGTCGGGTGGCATGAAGCGACGGGTACTGATCGGCAAAGCCCTGTCGCACGAGCCCACAGTGTTGTTTCTGGATGAACCCACGGCCGGGGTTGACGTGGAATTACGCAAGGATATGTGGACGCTGGTTGGGCGACTGCGCGAGTCCGGTGTCACTATTATCCTGACCACCCATTATATAGAAGAGGCCGAGGCGATTGCCGATCGTGTGGGTGTGATCAGCGAAGGTAAACTGCTGCTGGTTGAAAACAAGCTGGACCTGATGCACAAGCTCGGTACCAGGCAGATGATCGTCGAGCTCGAAGAGGCTGTAAACAATGTACCTGAAGTGCTTGCTGCCTGGGCGCTGGACCTGTCAGCCGAGGGTACACGACTCACGTATACCTATGATCCGCGGAACACGAATACCGGCATCCGTAGTTTATTACAGGCGATCAGTGAGGCTGGTCTATTGCTGAAAGACCTGAAAACCACGCAAAGTTCCCTGGAAGAAATATTTGTCAGGCTGGTCAGAGAGAAATCATGAACACACACGCCGTCAGGGTGATCTACAAGTTTGAGATGATGCGTGCCTGGGAAACCCTGCTGCAGAGTTTTGTATCGCCTGTGCTGTCCACGTCACTTTATTTTGTGGTGTTCGGTTCAGCTATCGGCACACGCATCGAACATATCCAGGGTGTGCCCTACGGCGCATTCATTGTGCCGGGACTGATTATGCTGGCACTGTTGACGCAAAGCATTTCCAACGCATCGTTTGGTATTTTCTTCCCCAAGTTCACCGGCACCATCTACGAAATTCTGTCCGCACCCGTTTCCTCTTTCGAGATCCTTATGGGTTACGTGGGGGCTGCAACCACTAAATCTCTGATTATCGGCCTGATCATCCTTGCGACAGCAGGGTTCTTTGTACCCCTGGAGATCGCACACCCGGTGTGGATGATGGGGTTTCTGGTCTTGACCTGTATTTCCTTCAGCCTGTTTGGATTCATTATCGGGCTATGGGCAAATAACTTCGAAAAGCTGCAGCTCATCCCGATGCTTGTGATCACACCGCTGGTATTTCTCGGTGGCAGCTTCTACTCGGTCAGTATGCTGCCGCCCGCATGGCAGACCGTAACCCTGTTCAACCCGGTGGTCTATTTGATCAGCGGCTTTCGCTGGAGCTTTTTCGAAGTTTCCGATGTGAGCGTAGGATTAAGCCTGTCTATTGTTCTGGTGTTTCTGGCCGCCTGCCTGCTCCTTGTCTGGTGGATGTTTAAAACAGGCTACCGTTTGAAGCAGTAACCGGGCAAAGGGTGCCCCCGTTTTCTAGTGGTCGCAGATGACCTGTACCTTGCGGGTGAGGGCGTTGATGTCTGCTTCTGTACTGGCTTTCAGCAGTTCTTCCTTGGCTTGATGGCAGGCATCGGCTTCGCCCTGTTCGTACTGCGAAATCTGCCGATCGATGGTCGGGTGCGACTGGCAGGGTGGACTGCACTGTATCTGTGATACGCGGCGGCTATTTCACTAAAGAAATGATACCGTTACACGGGGTGAAGGGCCAGTGCCAGTACGGATCCGGACCGCTCGGTTTATTTAGATAACTATAATATGCTAATATGCCCTGTTTTTTCGATACTGGAATACCTGCCTACGAGGGCACCCATGTTTTTTAACTTTCAATGCTCCGAACGGGGCTGCCCCAAAAACGACATTCTATCCGGCCTGACTGTCGCTCTCGCGCTGGTGCCCGAGGCCGTGGCGTTTGCTTTTGTCGCTGGTGTTGACCCGTTGGTAGGGCTGTATGCCGCTTTTATGGTCGGTCTGATTAGCGCGGTTATCGGTGGCCGCCCGGGTATGATTTCCGGCGCAACCGGCGCGCTTGCGGTGGTCATGGTCAGCCTGGTCGCCGGGCACGGGGTCGAGTATCTGTTTGCCGCTGTTGTATTGATGGGGGCCATTCAAATGACTGTGGGTCTTTTAAGACTCGGGAAATTCATCCGCATCGTGCCCCACCCGGTGATGCTGGGTTTTGTCAACGGCCTGGCGATCGTCATCTTCCTGGCTCAGCTCAATAACTTCCAGACTGAAGATGCGACCGGCACCGTGCAGTGGATGCAGGGCCAGTCTCTATGGATCATGCTGGGCCTGGTTGCACTGACCATGGCGATTATTCGCTTTCTGCCGAATCTGACCAAAGCTGTGCCTTCGTCGCTGGCAGCGATTGTGGCGGTTTCACTGCTGGTGATTTTCACCGGTCTGGACAGCCGTACGGTCGGCGATATGGCGTCCATTGCCGGCGGCCTGCCGGACTTTCACATCCCCATGGTGCCGTTTAACCTGGAAACGTTGAAAATCATTCTGCCGTACTCGATTATTCTCGCCGCCATCGGCCTGATCGAATCGCTGCTGACCTTAAGCCTGATCGACGAAATCACTGAAACCCGTGGTCAGGGGAACCGGGAGTGCATCGGTCAGGGTGTCGCCAACAGTGTTACAGGTCTGTTCGGCGGTATGGGTGGCTGCGCGATGATCGGTCAGAGCATGATCAATATCAATTCCGGTGGTCGCGGCCGCCTGTCCGGTATCAGCGCTGCACTGTTTTTGCTGCTGTTTATTCTGGCAGCCTCCGATCTGATTGAAATGATCCCGCTGGCGGTGCTCACCGGGGTTATGTTCATGGTGGTCATCGGCACGTTTGAGTGGTCGAGTTTACGCATTATCCGCAAGATTCCGACCAGCGATGCCTTTGTGCTGATACTGGTATCCGGCGTAACAGTGGCGGCCGATCTGGCCATCGCCGTGGTGGTCGGCGTTATCGTGTCGGCCCTGGTATTTGCCTGGGAACACGCCAAGCAGATCCGCGTAGAGTCCTTCATTGATGAACAGGGCTCCAGGGTCTATGAACTGCACGGCCCGTTGTTTTTTGCCTCGGTGCGCAACTTCCAGGATCTTTTCAACTGTAAAGAAGACCCGGACGACGTTATCATTGAGTTCCAGCATTCACGCGTGATGGATCATTCGGCCATTGAAGCGATAGACACCCTGGCCGATCGCTATGTGAATGCGGGTAAAACCCTGCACCTGCGTCACGTGAGCCCGGAATGCCGCCAGTTACTGCACAAAGCCGGCGATCTGGTGGAGGTGAACATGCTGGAGGATCCGCGCTATCATATAGCGGTCAATGAACTGGCCTGAAGTTAACGCCGCATTAGCAGACACTTCTCTCCCCACATTCCCAAACAGGTAAACGACCCGACGCAACCGGGCAGATACCTTAAGCGGCATCAAGGAGACTCCCGGAGCGTTTTGATAACATCGCTCCCTCTCCAGTCCTCGCGCCAGAAAGGTGGAGGAACATTACATCCGGCTCACCAGGCCGGATAACGGGTATATACAATGTCAGATTCAAATACCGTCGCCGGTTTCGCTGAACTGAACCTGGCAGCACCGCTTTTAAAAGCCGTCGAAGATGTCGGTTATGAGCAGCCATCCCCCATTCAGGCGCAGAGTATTCCGGTGCTTCTGGAAGGCCACGACCTGCTTGGTCAGGCCCAGACAGGCACGGGCAAAACTGCCGCCTTCGCGCTGCCACTGCTTTCACGTCTGGACCTGAGTCGCCGAGAGCCCCAGTTGCTGGTGCTGGTGCCGACACGCGAACTGGCCATCCAGGTTGCGGAAGCCTTTCAAACCTACGCACGTCATCTGAAAGGTTTTCATGTTTTACCCATTTATGGCGGCCAGTCCTATGAGATTCAATTGCGTCAATTGAGACGCGGCGTACACGTTGTGGTCGGCACGCCGGGGCGTGTCATGGACCACATGCGTAACGGCAAGTTGAAACTGGGCGGTCTGCAGGCGCTGGTACTCGATGAAGCCGATGAAATGCTGCGCATGGGCTTTATCGATGACGTCAAATGGGTGCTGGAACAAACGCCGGATACCCGTCAGATCGCGCTGTTTTCAGCGACCATGCCGAAAGAGATCCGCAAAGTTGCCGAACAGCACCTGAATAATCCAACCATTATCAAGGTTGCGCAGAAGACTGCCACTGCCGAAACCATCCGACAGCGCTATTGGCCGGTGAGCGGTCTGCATAAACTGGATGCACTGACACGCGTGCTGGAAGCCGAAAACTTCGACGCCATGCTGGTGTTCGTACGCACCAAAACCGCGACCGTGGAACTCGCCGAGAAGCTTGAAGCACGTGGTCACGCCTGCGAAGCACTCAATGGTGACATTCCACAGAATATGCGCGAACGGATTGTTGAACGCCTGAAGAATGGTCAGCTCGATATCCTCGTTGCGACCGACGTGGTGGCTCGTGGACTGGATGTCAGGCGCATCAGTCATGTCATCAATTACGATATCCCGACGGATGTTGAGGCCTACATCCACCGGATTGGTCGAACCGGCCGTGCCGGCAAGACCGGTGACGCCATTCTATTCGTATCGCCGCGTGAGAAACGCCTGCTTCGCTCTATCGAAAAGACCATTCGTCAGCCCATCGAGCCGATGCAGATGCCGACCGCGAAGGATATAAACCAGCAGCGCGTACAGCGTTTCAAACAGCGTGTTTGCGACGCTCTCGCGGAAGAAAAAAACGAGCTTTACTACCAGTTGCTGACCGAAGTACAACAGGAAGAAAGTGCTGAACCGCTGGAGATTGCGGCTGCACTGGCCGGACTCCTGCAAGGGGATGAGCCCCTGCTGCTTTCGGAAAAAGTGCACAAGCCCCCGCGCGTGGAACGCGACAGCCGGAAAGCACCCAGGGATGAAAAGCGCGCCCCCAGGCGCAGCAAGACGGCAGGTTCAGACAAGGTGCTTCCGTTAAAAGGACATCCGGAAGTCGAGATGATGCGTTTCCGAATCGAAGTCGGCTACCAGCACGATGTCAAACCCGGCAATATCGTCGGTGCCATTGCCAATGAAGCTGAACTGGACAGTGAGTACATCGGCCACATAGAAATTTATGAAGATTATTCCACGGTCGATCTGCCGGCCGGCATGCCGAAAGAAACGTTTATTGCGCTGAGAAAAGCACGTGTCGGTCAGCGCCGGCTGGATATCAGCGTGGCCGGTGAACAAGCAGCGGATAAGAAGCGCAAACCGCTTTCCTTCAAATCGAAGAAGAAGTTCAAAGCCAAAACCGGCGCAAAGACCCGGGGCAAGTCGAGCGAGCGCGCAGGCTCAAAAACAAAACCCGGGAAAAAGGCTGCCAGTAAAAAACGGGATAGTAAGCATTAATACAAATCGACAGTAAATATCCATAGATGAATGGCACTAAGTTAAGCCTGTTTAGAGTCCCCGATAGGGGATCCGTAAACCCCCCGCCTTCAGGCGGCGGACAAGTAGGTTGGTGCTGAGCGCAGCGAAGCCCAAAGCAAACGCATTGCCCATACCAGGCGGCCGAATGGCGTGCAG
>CAZWJB010000081.1:0-5938 GCA_964634485.1 uncultured Thiohalobacter sp.
TCGTGTTCTTCAATGCGCTTTTTTCTTGCCATGTGTTTCTGCCCGTGATAACTGTAACCCGGTTGCGGTCGCATCTCCCTGACGGCGCTACTGGTAGTATCCCTGTAACTTGGTCTCAATATTGCGCGGGTTCTCACCTTCGGCAATCGAGATCACACCCTCGACTATCATTTCCCTGAACTGGGTCTGGCTGTGCACCTGACTCTTGAGTTTGTTGGCCATAGGCAGGAACAGCAGATTTGCAAAACCTACACCATAGATAGTGGCAACAAAGGCTGTTGCGATTCCACCACCGAGTTTGGAGGGATCCGCGAGGTTGTTCATGACGTGGATCAACCCCATCACAGCACCGATAATTCCAATGGTCGGGCTATATCCGCCCATACCGTCAAAAACTTTCGCGGCCTGGATATCCTGGTGTTCCCTGGTGTCGATTTCCACCTCAAGAATGGAACGGATGACTTCCGGCTCGCTGCCGTCCACCAGCAACTGAAGCCCCTTGCGGGCAAACTGGTCGGGTTCTTCCTCGGCGATTGCCTCCAGCCCCAACAGGCCCTCACGACGGGCAATATTGCTCCAGTTAACAATTTTTTCCGCAGCCTCTTCCGGCTGCAGTTTGACCGGTACAAAAACCCAGACAGCAATTTTCATCGAACGCACAAAGGTGGCTAACGGGGTCTGGACCATGACCGCACCCAGCGTACCGCCGCCCACAATAACGAATGCCGTCAACTGCACCAGGGAAGACATGTGCCCGCCTTCCAGGACATTGCCGCCCAGTATGGCGACTGCCGCAAGCAGGATCCCGATCATGCTCAGCATATCCATGCTCAGCCACCCGCCGCCTTTACCAGCGTCGGCCCGATATCACGCAGTGAAAGCACCTGGTCACACAGACCTGCTTCCGCCACGGCCATCGGCATACCGTAGATAACACTGCTCGCCTCATCCTGACTCCACACAGTTGCACCCCGTTTTTTCAGCGTACGCGCGCCTTCGCGGCCATCCGCACCCATCCCCGTCAAAACCAGGGCCAGTGTCTTTCCACCGTAGACTGACGCAACGGAATCAAAAGTAACATCGGCACACGGCTTGTAATGCAAGCCAGCGTCACCATCGCTGATCATGACCTGCACTGCTCCACCCGCCTGTCTGAATGTCATCTGCCGACCGCCTGGTGCAATCAACACCTCACCTGGCGCAAGCACATCGCCATCACAGGCTTCCTTGACCCTGATCGCGCACTGCTGATCGAGGCGTGTCGCAAATGCCGGTGTGAACGTACCGGGCATATGTTGAACAACCACCACCGGATAACGAAAATCCGACGGTAATGTCGTTAATACCTGCGCCAGTGCTACCGGTCCACCGGTTGAACTGGCAATGGCGACCACCTGGAATTGCCCGCGCCTGACATTAACCGGTGGCGCTGCAGGTGCAGGTGGAGTCCGGCGCACCGGCATGGATGGAGTTGTTGATTGCTTGCGCGCCACTGCATGAATTCGGTTGCGCAAAAGCTGTTTTGCCTGTTCCCTGTCCCTGGCGATACCCTCAAAGCTCTTGGGCAGAAAATCCACCGCACCGGCCTCCAGGGCGTCGAGCGTTGCCTGTGCCCCCTCGTGCGTCAGAGAAGAAAACATCAGCACCGGGAGCGGGCTGGATGACATGATGTGGCGCACAGCGGTGATACCGTCCATTACCGGCATCTCGATATCCATGGTCACTACGTCAGGCTTCAGTCGTGCCACCTGCTCAATAGCTTCCTTGCCATTGGCAGCGCTGCCGATAACCTTGATGCGCCTGTCTGCTTCCAGGATCTCGATAATCCGCCGGCGAAAAAACCCTGAATCATCGACGACCAGGACGCGCGTCACCGTGGAACCCTTGCTCTGCATTCCGTGCATGCTGTTACAGTCCTTACATACGCTGGACGTAAGCTTTCATCAAGCTGGGCACGTCCAGTATAAGTGCGATCCTGCCATCGCCCGTGATAGTTGCACCGGCGAATCCGGCCAGTCCCTGCAGGAAGGCGCCCAGCGGTTTAATGACTACCTCTTCCTGGCCAACCAGCTGTTCGACCACGAAACCGACTTTCTGGCTTCCGACATGCACCACAACCACGTGCCTGACAACGTCAGCATCGGGTTGCAATGAACCATTCACCAGCCACTCGCGTAAATAAAACAGGGGTAGCGCCTTCTCGCGCACTATAACTACCAGCTGACCATCCACAACGTTGGTGCGGCTCTCGTCCAGATCAAATATTTCACTAACGCTACCCAAAGGCAGGGCAAACGGCTGTTCGCCGATCTTGACCATGAGCGTTGGCATGATAGCCAGTGTCAACGGCACCCGGATCATCAAACGACTGCCCTTGCCGTATTCCGAATCGATCTCGACGCTGCCATTCAGCTGACCAATGCGGGTCTTGACCACATCCATGCCAACACCACGACCGGAGACGTCGGAAATTTCCTCCTTGGTCGAAAATCCGGCCGCAAAAATCAGATTGTAGCATTCCCTGTCATCCAGGCGCGCTGCGGCATCTTCATCCATCAGGCCTTTTTCCACTGCCTTTCTACGTAGCAGGTCGGCGTCCATACCTGCACCATCATCTTCAATGGATAACAGGATGTGATCACCCTCCTGCTCGGCCGCGAGTATCACGGTACCGGCACGTGGTTTGCCCCTGGCCTCGCGCTCCTCAGGCATTTCGATACCGTGATCAACTGCGTTACGCACCAGGTGGACCAGCGGGTCAGCCAACGCCTCGACCAGGTTCTTGTCGAGATCGGTTTCCTCGCCTTGCAGTTCCAGGTTAATTTCCTTGTTCAGGCTACGTGCCAGGTCGCGCACCACGCGCGGGAAACGACCAAAAACTTTCTTGATCGGCTGCATGCGCGTTTTCATGACCGAGTTCTGCAAGTTGGCTGTAACTACGTCCAGATTGGCAATAGCCTTGGACATATCTTCGTTGGCCAGCGATTCTTTCAGGTTCGTCAGGCGATTCCGCACCAGCACCAGCTCACCTACCATGTTCATGATTTCATCCAGACGGCCGGTATCAACGCGTACCGTTGCTTCCGCCTTGTTGACGGGCGGCGTGGGTGCTTTCGCTTTTTTTGCCGCAGCCGGTCTCGGTTTTACTGTTGCAGCTGGTTCTGCGTTTTTCGGTTTACCACTGCCGGCGGAGGCCGGTACCGGCGCCTTGCCCGCACCATGCAACTCATCCAGCAGCGCATCAAATTCTTCTTCGGTAATCTCGTCGCCGTTAGCCGCTGAGGCTGTCGGTGGAGGCTCTACCGACCCAGCCGCAGGTGTATTCTGTACGCCTGCTACCGTTTCTGCCGCAGGCCCTTTGCCTTCGCCATGCAGCTGATCCAGCAAAGCGTCGAACTCTTCTTCAGTGATGTCATCGCTACCGGACACGGAAGCCGCGCTGTCGCTGTCTGCAACCGGACTGCTCTGCACCGTCTGGTCCAGCATCGCTTCGAACTCGGCATCCACATCATCGCTGGACGGCTCTTCCGTGGCAGCAGCTGCCTGCTCAACCGCGGCCGGTTCAGCACCGCCAGGCACTGCCAGTCCTTCGAGCGTCGCCAGCAATTCCGCGGGCGCCGGGGTGGGCATTTCGCCACCCTGTACTTCTGCAAACATGCTGTTCACAATATCCAGCACCTGCAGCACCGTGTCCATCAGCTCCGTATCAACGGCGCGTTCACCGTTACGTAACACATTAAACACATCTTCTGCACGATGACAGACCTGAACCAGACCTTCCAGACTCAGGAAGCTGGCACCACCCTTGATAGTGTGAAAACCACGGAACACAGAATTCAGCAGTTCGATATCATCCGGACTTTGCTCGAGTTCAACCAGTTCCTCGTTCAGCTGTTCCAGTATCTCTCCAGCTTCAATCAGAAAGTCCTGAAGAATCTCGTCGTCATTGTCAAGGCTCATCCTTTTGTTTCCTCAAAATCCCAGACTGGATAACAAATCATCGACCTCATCCTGTCCGGATACCGCACCACTGTCATCCCCCAGACCAGGCACCTGTGGACCGACACCCTGCAAAACGCTTTCCGGCTTTCCGGCTTCCTGCACAGAGGGCAAACCGGACCCGGCTTCCATTTCGCCAGTGCCGGACAGGCGGATCAGTTCGACAAGATTGTCTTCCACTTCCTGCACCAGGGTAATAACCCGGCGCAAAATCTGACCGGTAAGATCCTGGAACTCCTGTGCCATCATGACATCGGACAGGCTATTATGAATCTGGCCGGCGTTAACCCTGGTGACACTCAGAAATTCGTCTATCTCGTTGCTCATACCGCGGAACTCTTCAACGTTCATATCCTTGTTCCGGAAGCGCCCCCATTTCTCATGCAGTGTATTGGCAACGCTCTGCAACTGTGCTGCGATCGGCAAGGTATCCTCGACGGCGTTCAACGTCCGGTTGGCAGAGGCTTCCGTCATTTCGATAACATGATTGAGCCTGGCCTTGGCGTCGGGAATATCCGACTCCGCCAGTGACTGCATACGCGCATCCAGCGCAAAATTGCTCAGGGAATCGTGAAGCTGGCGCGTCATTTTCCCCAGCTCCTGGAACAGGGTCTGTTCGCGGATATCGCTGAGTTGTTCTATCAGGCCTTCGGCAGCAGGCATGTTACCCGCCTCCAGCTCTTTCACCAGCACCCGGGCCTGATCAAGCAACATGGTATTACCAGGTTTCGTCGCAGGCTGCATGGCTTACTCCGCTGTCGCTTCGATACGCTCGAAGATTTTATCGATCTTTTCTTTCAGAGTTACGGCGGTAAACGGCTTCACAACGTAACCGTTAACTCCAGCCTGTGCTGCTTCTATAATCTGTTCCCGCTTGGACTCTGCCGTCACCATCAGTACCGGTAACGAGGCGAGTTTCTCATCGGCACGTACCGTCTTGAGCAAATCCAGTCCCGTCATCCCCGGCATGTTCCAGTCGGTAACGAGGAAATCAAAACTTCTGTTCTGCAACATCGGCAATGCAGTGTTACCGTCATCCGCTTCCTGGGTATTGCTAAAGCCGAGATCACGCAGCAGGTTCTTGATAATACGTCTCATGGTGGAAAAATCGTCCACGATGAGGATTTTCATATCATTATCCAAGGGGTGCCTCCCGTCAGACCGTGCTTGTTCATGTGTTTGAGTCTCTGTTTTCCGTTGTTGACCAT
This sequence comes from uncultured Thiohalobacter sp., assembly GCA_964634485.1. GTDB lineage: Bacteria > Pseudomonadota > Gammaproteobacteria > DSM-19610 > DSM-19610 > Thiogranum. The sequence goes on from CAZWJB010000081.1 coordinate 5,208, forward strand.
CAGTCGCTGGTCCACTCTGTCATGCGTGCGCGTAAACGTATCAGTGCCTGCCCGTGAATCTGGCAGACGCGGGATTCACTGACGCCAAGTACTTCGCCGATTTCCCGGAGATTGAGTTCTTCGTCGTAGTACATTGCCATCACCAGACTCTCTCGCTCCGGCAAGCCGGCGATAGCCTCTGCCAGGGCAACCTTGAAATCTGATGTGTGTAACTTGTCCAGTGGTTCGTTGTGCGGTTGGGCAGAGGCCGCCTGAGGGGGTTCGCCACCATTGATACCAGCGTCATCTATGCTGAATACCCGACAACCTGTTGCGTCCTGCAGAATTCGGTGATATTCATGCAGGCCGATACCCAGCTTCTCGGCAACTTCGACATCGCGCGCATCACGTCCCTCCTGGTTCTCGATTGCGCGTACCGCCTCGGCGACCTGACGCGCCTTGCGGTGCACAGAACGAGGTGTCCAGTCAGTGCGGCGGATCTCGTCCAGCATGGCGCCGCGTATACGGATGCCCGCGTAGGTTTCAAAACTGGCACCCTGCGAAGCATCATAGTTTCTGGAAGCTTCCAGCAGACCTATCATGCCAGCCTGGATCAGATCGTCGGCCTGGACACTGGGCGGCAAACGGCTCATCAGGTGATAGGCAATGCGTTTTACCAATGCCGCATGCTTGGTTACCAGGCCGTCGCTTTCAATGTCAGGGTTCATTACGTACATAGCAGCTCCATTCAT
>CAZWJB010000082.1:0-5919 GCA_964634485.1 uncultured Thiohalobacter sp.
GCCAGGATACCGAGCGCGAAGGCGATGTCTGTTGCTGCGGGAATGGCCCAGCCGCTGGTAGCCAGCTCATCTCCCCTGTTGACCAGCAGGTAGATAGCCGCTGGCACTGCCATACCGCCGATAGCGCCAAGGGCCGGCAGTGTTATTTTCTGGATATCGGAAAGTTCGCCCTCAATAAATTCTCTTTTCAGTTCCAGGCCGATTAAAAAGAAAAAGATCGCCATCAGGCCATCATTGATCCATAGAAATGATGGTTTCGCTATTTCAAAAGTGCCGAGTCGAACGTGTATCGGAATATTGAGAAAACTGTCGTAGTAGCCGTCCAGCGGCGAGTTGGCCATAATCAGGGCGGCAATCGAGGCCAGTATCAGCAGGATTCCGCTAGCGCTTTCCAGCTTCAGAAATTCGCGTATGCCGTAGATCATGCGCGGATCATGTTATAGATGAGCGGGCAACGCTATTCAGACCGGAGTGTTGCGTGCCGGTGGTCGGACCAGGTAAATGGACAGTCGATCAGTCTGCTTGTCCGACAGATTGCAGACGAGCATTCGGAAGACGAGCGATGTTCATCAATGCTTCCCGGGGCTTGCCGATATAGTTGCCTTGCGCATAATCCACACCGAAGTCTCGCAACAGTTCCAGTGTGGCGGCGTCCTCGACATATTCGGCAATGGTTTGCTTGCCCAGCGCATGGGCCACCTGGTTCATGGACTGCACCATAGCCTGGTCAATGTGACTGTTGGCCATGCCCTGTACAAAGGCGCCATCGATTTTCAGTTTGTCGACCGGCAGGCTCTTGAGATACGCGAAGGATGAGAAACCCGCGCCGAAGTCATCCAGGGCGAATTGACACCCCATGGTTTTGAGTGCGGCGATGAATTTTTCCGCTTCCGAGAGTTTGGCAATGGCCGCTGTTTCCGTTATTTCAAAGCACACCCGTGACGGGTCGATGCTGGAGTTATCCAGCAGTTCCTGAATCATCGGCAGTAATGCGGCGTCCTCGAACGCTTTGCCGGACAGGTTGATGGAAAAGCGTACAGCTTCCCCCTGCTGATGCAGACGGGAAAGCTGAGTCAGTGCGCGGCGTACGATCCAGCGGTCAACACTGTGGATAAGACCGAAGCGCTCCGCTGCGGGCATGAATCCGCCGGGCAGGATAATCTCGCCATCGTCACACACCATACGCACCAGTACTTCGTAATCCTGAACCTGGTCATCGTTGAGCGCCATGATCGGTTGGTAGACCAGCTGGAACTTGTCTTTCTCCAGCATTTCACGTACCCGTGAGGCCCAGCCCATGTCCTCGGCCATGCCCGCCTTGTTGCTGTCAGAGGGATCGTAAAGATTGATCCGGTTACGGCCCTGTGCCTTGGCCAGGTTGCAGGCGATGTCGGCGTGGGACAGGGCTTCCTCGGCAGATTCAGCCAGCGAGTCGATGAGGGAAGCACCGATACTGCAACTGATATTGAAGATTTTACCATCCTCAAGGAAGCGGTAGTCCTCGATCAGTACACGGAAATGATCGGCAGCGGACAGTACGTTCGCAGGGCGGATGTTATACAGCAGCAGGGTGAATTCATCACCGCCGAAGCGTGCCAGCAGATCGCCCTCACGCACATGGCTCAGCAGCAGTTTGGTGACTTCGATGAGCAGCCTGTCACCTGCGGCGTGGCCCAGTGTATCGTTGATATACTTGAACTGGTCGAGATCAATGTAGAACAGTGCGCAGGTTCTGTCCGGGTCGCGGGATACACGCGCCACCGTACGCTCCAGTTCCTGTTGAAAATAATGACGGTTGAACAATCGGGTTAGCGAGTCATGTTCGGCCTGATAGGTCAGCTGCTCGTGGAACGCTTTCTGGTCTGTTATGTCGCGTGCAGTGCCACTGATCTGCAGGACATTGCCCTGCGCGTCCAGCTGTGCCTTGGCATTAAAGCTCAACTGGCGGTGGTTGCCCTTGACGTCAACGTGCACTGTCTCATACTGGTACAGGTCCTTGCCGGCAAGCAGCTCACCGAAAGCTTTCCGGTCGGCTTCACAGTGGCCCGTTGTGCAGAATTCCGAGATGTGCCGGCCCAGCATGTCCTCGGGTTCCAGCCCGTAAATCATCCGCGACGAAGAGTTCAGGTAACTCCAGCTGCCTGCGGGGTCGACGCTCCATACCAGGTCATGGGCCGTTTCGACCAGTGCCCGGTAGCGCGCCTCGGCGTCCAGCAACTCGTGTTCGGCAGACTTTCGTTGCGTGATATCAGCAACCAGGCAGGTGAACATGCGCTTGCCGCTGATCGCCATTTCCGAAATGCGTAACGATATCTGGATAATCGAGCCGTTACGGTGTGTGCCCTCGACCTCGCGTTCTTCGGTGTGCGCATCGATGGACTTTTTGACCTCAAACACGTTGGGCATCAGGGACGCGAGATGACGTCCGCGGATCTCCTGTGCCAGGTACCCGAACAGTCGCTCAGCCGCGGGGTTGAAGGTATCGATCAGGCCATTTTCCTCGACCACGATAATACCTTCGGCAGCCGTATCTATAATGGCTCGCATATGGGTTTCCTGGTCTCCGAGGCGCTGGAACACCTTACCGAGCGTCTGCGTGAGGTGACCGATCTCATCGGTAGACGCCGGCCGCAGCTTGGCAAGATCTTCGTGAGTGGACGCACCGCTGCGACTGAACAGTTCCTGAAACGGACGCAGTGACTGTTGCATACTTCGAACCGATAACAGGCTGATGGTGGCGGTAATGACACCCAGTGTGATCCAGGTGATCATATACCCTGCATCCAGCTCACCGGTGCGTAACCAGTGATACTCAACCAATACCGAATACGACAGCAATGGCACCAGGCCGGCAAGCAGCAGTGTCCTTGATTTCAGGCTGACCATGATGCGGTTCAGGCTTAAATGTCCGGCCAGTTTACCGAGCTGGTGCAGGCCGAACAGGTAGGCGGGTGTGCCAACCAGAATGGCGGATACGGTTTGCAGTAACAGAAAATGAGCAAAGGCGAAGCGGTTATCTGCGGTAAGGCCGCCATCCAGGCTCCAGAACACCAGCGCGGGACTGATCAATGCGTGCAGTGCCATCAGGCCCCAGAAATCGCGACTGAAACGGTTTAGCAGGCTGTGCAGATGACCGGGGGCATTCTCGCCTTCGGGATGTTGCATGGCCCAGCTGGTCAGTGGTGTTATCAGCCGTTGTAACTGGAACAGTGAGAAAAAGACCAGAGAAATAGAAAACGCCGGAACAATGCCGACAGCCAGCACCTGTTGCAGCTGCCCGGCACTGATAATACCAAACAATACCGCTGCGCTGAAACCGGTTAACGGCGCCAGCAGATAGCCAAGGAACAAAAAAATCGAAAATCGGGCGCCTGTGCGCTCCGGAGCATCCAACATATATTCCCGCCCCCGAGGATAGCCAGATTAAGACAATCTGCCTGCCCATATAGGTTGTTATAATGCGCCAGCCTGCTTATTTTCCTTAATATAGCAGTGTAATATAGTTTTAAATAAATAATTTGGTGAGAATAGTGGCATAACTTAGGAGAATTACAAGGAATATTTTTATCGGGCCGCAAGGCAACCAAATCCGTACAATGATTTGCCTTGCCAGAATCAGTTTGCAGGGGGCTACATGAAACGAAGACTTTTTTTGCGACAACTGGGTAAAGGGACACTGGCCGCAGGCGCAGTTTTGGGAGCGGGCTGCCAGCAGCAGGGCTCAGCTGAGCAGGTTGCAGCCGCGCCCACGACAAGCTTCAAGCCGGTTAAGTGGAAAATGGTCACTACCTGGCCGAAAAATTTCCCCGGTCTCGGAACCGGAGCCAACACACTGGCAGAATTGATCACGCAGATGACCGGTGGACGTATTCAGGTCAAGGTGTACGGCGCCGGTGAGCTGGTACCAGCGTTCGAAGTGTTTGATGCAGTATCAAGCGGAACTGCTGAACTGGGTCACGGTGCGTCTTATTACTGGAAAGGAAAATCGGAAGCTGCACAGTTTTTTTCCGCTGTACCCTTTGGCCTGACAGCGGAGGAAATGAACGCCTGGTTGTATCACGGCGGTGGCATGGAACTGTGGCGTGAAACCTATGAGCCGTTCGGGCTGGTACCGATGGCGGCGGGAAACACCGGTGTGCAGATGGCGGGCTGGTTTAATCGGGAAATTAACGCACTGGAGGATCTTAAAGGCCTGAAGATGCGCATTCCGGGTCTGGGCGGGGAGGTGCTGGCACGTGCTGGCGGTACGCCGGTCAGTTTGCCCGGAGGCGAGCTGTTCACAGCGCTGCAATCCGGGGCTATCGATGCTACTGAGTGGGTGGGACCCTACAATGATCTGGCTTTTGGCCTGTACAAAGCCGCGAAGTACTATTATTACCCGGGCTGGCACGAGCCGGGAACCACACTCGAGGCTATTATAAACAGGCAGGCGTTTGCAGCGCTCCCGGAAGAGTTGCGGGTGATTGTGCGGAATGCTGCACGGGTTACCAACCAGGATATGCTCGCCGAGTATATCGCGCGCAATAATCAGGCCTTGCAGACGCTGGTAACCGAGCACCAGGTGAAAGTGCGACAATTGCCTGACGCAGTACTGGATCGTCTCAGGAAGCTTTCCGACCAGGTGGTGGCGGAAATAGCTGACAAGGATGCGCTGTCACAGCGGGTCTATGCATCGTTCAGTGACTTCAGGGCGCAGGTGATCCAGTGGAGTAATATTTCGGAGCGCGCCTACCTGAACGCCCGCGCCGGTTAGTGAGGGGGCGTTGCTTCCTGAAAGAGAATGGTTCCTTGACTGCTCTTACTAATGTGTACATTGCTTACCCGACATGTTGTTTTCAGACACGCTGTGAATACGTCCCTGTACGCTCGACGGCAGCATCCCTGCTGCCGACGGCCTGAAAACAACATGTCGGGCAATCAATGTACTGTTTAATATCGCTTATAGGACCTCCGTGATGCGGCGGAAATCATAGCGCTAGCTTCCGTAGACGAGGCCGGGCAACCAGGTTGCCAGTACCGGCCACAGTGCAAGCAGGCCAAGCATGGTCAGCTGGATACCGATAAATGGCATGACGCCACGATAGATATCCCCTGTGGTAACACTGTCCGGTGCTACCCCGCGTAAATAAAACAGTGCGAAACCAAAGGGTGGAGTCAGGAAAGATGTCTGCAGATTAATGGCGATCATGATGCCCAGCCACACCGGATCAAGTCCCATGGCCAGCAGTATGGGCCCGACGATCGGCACCACCACAAAAGTGATTTCGATGAAGTCGAGGACGAAGCCCAGCAAAAACATGACCAGCATCACTACCAGCGTGGCACCGAATACCCCGCCCGGTAATTGGGTCAACAGTTCCTCGACCAGTTCATCGCCGCCGAAGCCACGAAACACCAGAGAGAAGACCGAGGCACCGATGAGAATCAGAAATACCATGCTGGATACTTCGAGCGTACTGCGCACCACGTCGCGCAGCATTTTCAGGTTGAACCGGCGCTGCACCAGGGCCAGCAGCATGGCACCGACAGCACCTACAGAAGCAGCTTCCGTGGGCGTGGCCAGGCCACCCAGTATGGAGCCCAGCACTGCAAGAATCAGCAACAGCGGAGGAAGCAGTGCCTGCAGGGCGCGCAGGACACTGACCGGTTCAGCGTCACTCTGATCAGGTACCGGCATGCTGTGTGGCCGCTTTGCGGCTATAGCAAGCAGGTAGGCGAGATACAGGATCACCAGCAGCAATCCCGGGATCAGTGCGCCCGCAAACAGATCGCCAACAGATACCGTTTTCGGAGAATAGATGCCCTGATCGAGCTGTGCCTGCGAATAGGCCGACGACAATACATCGCCCAGCAGTACCAGCACAATGGACGGAGGAATGATCTGGCCCAGTGTGCCGGAGGCGCAGATGGTGCCGGCTG
>CAZWJB010000083.1:0-5852 GCA_964634485.1 uncultured Thiohalobacter sp.
AAAACACCAGCGGCCGTACACAGCGACAGCCCCAAAACCATAATTCTTTTTATCATCAATTAATTACCTGAATGGACCTTACTGGGCGAGAACCCTGAACTGCTGTCCCTGAAACGACAATATCACACCTTCCAGTGTTATTTCGTCCAACAGCGGCCCTTCCTGTAATTGCTCGCCTGCACGATACTTCTGCATATTCACTAACACGAAACGATCCTGGGGAAGATCGCTGTAGACGTGTACGTCGAGACGTATACTGCCCTTGAGTTGCTGAAACAGGTGAACGGGAACTTGCGGCCAGACCGGCAGGCTGTTGATATCCGTGGCAACCTCCGCTACTGGCTGGATGTCCTGTGCCGGCTCAGCCACGCGCTCTTCTGCCGGAGCCGGCTGTTCGACAACAGGATCAGGCACTGCAGGGTCAGTTACCACCGGCGCTGCGGCTGCTAACACGGTGTCAGGTTCAGCGCGCCGGGCGGGTGTTACCACGGGTGGCGGTGGAACAGGGGATGCCACACTCAGGGCAGGTTGCGCTAACTCCGTACCAACCCGGCTGCCTGTATCCGGCCCGGGGTCAGGCCACAGCAACCATGCCAACAGAACCAGGTTCAGCGCCAGAAAAACAACCACTATCCATAACCACTTCCCGGTAACCGCGCGCAGTGGTTTTTCGTGCTCGCTGCCTATCCCGGGCACCTGCCCGATATCCCTTTGCAGTTCAGCTTTTTTTAGCGCCTCGAGAATATATGACACTGGCTCAGCCCGCTAATTACTGACAACAACAGCACCCAGGCGCGGCACTGACGACTCGCGGTCCAGGTTGTTCAGGTTGATAAATGTGCGGGCACCGGCTACGCCATCAGCATTAAGTTCATGGTTGCGCTGGAAAGACTGAACCAGTTCCTTAAGACCGGCATCGTAATAGTGCGGGTCCGGCGCTATCGAAGTCAGGCCGGTGGCCTTTGCCATGCGGCCCCGCAGCCATTTCACATCTGCGTTACGATCCCCCGGATGCAGGGCCGCATAGCCGCCAGGTGGCGTTTTCCACAACAGGCGGTACTCACCAAACCAGTAGCGTTCCAGCTCATCGATCGGCACCTCAAACTCGCGGCCATCCACCTGCACCCTGACCTGTGAGCCCACCACTTCCTGGAGCAGTAACGGGACACGCCGACCCTCGGCCGCAACCAGTAACAACAGCGCCGGTCGGTCGAAATGCTTCAATACCGTCCAGCTACCGCCCCCCTGCAGGCAACGCAGCCCGGCAGCGGGGGCTTGCGCGCAGGCCTGTTCGTCAGTGATCGCCGTCGACCGCACACCCCACAGGCTGTACAGGGATTTCCACGCCCGCGCGGCCACATCGGGACCGGCCTGTGCCAGGGCCAGCCTGAGATCCATCGCCGCTGGTCCAATTTCGGGCAGTACCTCTACTGTGGCTACTGACAGCCTGTCGGTTTCATTCGTCGCCCGGTCCTCTGTCTCACTGGCCGCAGACCCGGTGGACAGCTCTTCAGACACCGGTTCTTCAGACTCCTGCTGCTGAGGCTCCCGTACCTCATGCACCGGCTCCTCTACTGAATTCATTGCCAACCGGGCGGGCCCGGTCCACGGTGCGGTAACGGCGAGAAAATAGCCGACCAGCGCGGCAAGAACCACCGCCGTACTTATTCCCAGCCAGCGCCAGATCCCCGGGTTTGGCACCTCCAGCCCCTCTTCGGGAAGCACCTCGCGTGCCGCGCGCTGAACAATCGGCGCATCGACCATACGCTTGCCCTCCACGAAGGCACCCAGCATGGCGCGGTCACTCAGCACGTTTATCAAACGGGGAACGCCGCCTGACAGTTTGTACGTCAACTCGACCGCCGTATCAGTGAACAGCGTTGCACTGGCGCCACAGACCTGTAACCGGTGGCAGATATACGCCGTGGTTTCTTCCCGACTGATGGGCCCAAGGTGGTAACGTGCTGTGATACGCTGGGACAGCTGGCGCAAATCCTCACGCGCCAGCAAGGCCCTTAACTCCGGCTGACCGACCAGAATAATCTGCAACAGTTTTTCGCGGGTAGTTTCCAGGTTGGTCAATAAACGAACCTGTTCCAGCGCTTCCGCGCTAAGATTCTGCGCCTCGTCGATCATGAGTACAGTACGCCGGCCCCGTGCGTGTGAATCGAGCAGGTAGGCATTAAGAACATCAATCAGTGACTTGATGCTGGTGGTATCTCTCGCGTACTGGATCTTCAGCTCATCACACAGGCTGCCCAGTAACTCGAGCGCGGTCACTCGTGGATTGAGTATCAGGGCAATGTCGACATGCTCGGGCAGTTGTTCGAGCAGACAGCGGCAGACCGTGGTTTTGCCGGTACCGACCTCTCCCGTTAACTGGACAAAACCACCCCCTTCCCCGACACCGTACAGCAAATGCGCCAGCGCCTCGCGGTGCTGCTGACTCATGTATAGAAAGCGTGGATCAGGTGCGATCGAAAAGGGTCGTTCTGTCAGTCCGAAATGTTTTTCATACATGATTTTATGTGCCGCCCACCCGGCGAGAGGCTTATTATGCCCATTCTCCTGGTCGGCGTCCTCAAACCGGAAATCCAGCCAGCCCGCGTTTTTCCCACTGCCGATTCGAAAACAGGGCCGGAACGGCTGGAACAGGCATAAATCCGTCGACGTATTTTACTATCACCGTACAAGGTGCAGTATTCGAAATTTCCTTGCAGCACAATCTGTTATGGTAGATTTACAGCATATCCCGCATGCCCCGACTGTTGGTTTTTATTACACTTTACACGGTATACCCTGCTACGGAATATTTCGGCCACAAGAAGCATCTTTATTAATCAGGGAATTAGCGCCAGTGGCATATCACTTGCTGCTAATTTAGCTCGAAACATCGGAAAATACAGGACCGGGCATGAATGCAAAAATAGAAAAAAACATTAACGGTCGCGCTATCAGTGCAAACCCTGTTTTCAAGGATGGCGTGCGGCCCGCGTACTGGAGTTGTGCCATCAACGACCGCATTATTGAGAAAATATTCAGTTCCGCCAGCGAGGTTTTTCGCTTCGCCGAAAGTATGAAACGGCATTAATCCGCACTGAAACTGTCGACAATCGTTTCCTTCAGCTCATTCAGCCGCCCATGAAAAAAATGGCCGGCACCCTCGAGTAACACCAGCTGTGGCTGAAAATTCAGACCGGCTGCCCAGCCGGTGACCAATGCAGCGGGAACGATATCGTCGGCATCGCCCTGAATCAGCAACCAGGGAACGCCAGGGAGATCCAGTGCATTACCGGAAAAGTAATTGACCGCAGGAGCCACGGTCACCAGTCGTTGTGGAGCGAGTTGTTGCGCACCTTGCAGCGCAACAAAGCCGCCGAACGAAAAACCGCCCAGCCAGAGCGGTAACCCCGGCCAATGCGCCTGCGCCCAGGCAACCACAGCAAGGAGGTCCTGCAATTCACCCCGGCCCTCATCGTATTCACCTTCACTGTCACCGACGCCGCGAAAGTTAAAGCGGGTAGAGACCGCGCCCAGGTCGGTAAATGTCTTCGCCAGCTGGTGGACGACTTTGTTATTGAGGCTACCGCCGTGCAGCGGGTGAGGGTGACATATCACCGCAACGGCTGCAGGCGTCCCGGCGGGCCTCTCTTCAAGCACCTGCAGTGCACCTGCGGGCCCCGCGATAGACCGGGTTTTCAACAGCGTCAGGATGAATCTTCGCTGGAATCACCGGACCCGTGTCGCCGGCGTCTATTGCCCGGCGAATGCAGCGTCAGGTCAAGCCGGTACCAGCCGTCCGTATCCACCGTCCGGCGCTGGCCATTGATGTTTTCCAGGACAATCCTGCTCTGTCGTTGCCCTTCGTGCAGCACTATGCGCACCTGTTGCAACTGACCAACCATGCTGGTGTACCAGTATCCGGGAATCGGTTGCTGTACCAGCATTTTTGTTCTTTTGTGTTCTTTATCGAGTAAATTCACAAGGCAGTTATACCTCCGGACAGCAGTCTGTTTATCCGCATTTTGATTCACCGCAATTCAGGCATGTCATACAACCATCCATCATGACAGCCGCTTTGGTATTGCACTTTTTACAAAGCTGGGCGCCTTCCGGAAAATCGCCGGGCTCAGCCGTTTTCCTGTCCTCCACTGCACTTTCGTACTGGGCGCGTTTTTCTGCAACCAGTTTTTTCTGATGCTCGTCGAGGCCATCATCCTTCAACATGCCAATCATGCGCAGGTGACATTCTATCGCATCCCCGATCTCCGCTACCAGCGACGGCATGTAACGGCCGCCTTTTTTGAAGTAGCCGCCACGCGGATCGAACACCGAGCGCAGCTCTTCAACCAGAAAGGTTACGTCGCCACCTTTACGGAATACCGCGGAAACAATCCGCGTCAGCGCCACAATCCACTGGAAGTGGTCCATGTTTTTTGAATTGATAAAAATTTCGAACGGGCGCCGCAGCTCGTGTTTGGTGCCCTGATTAAGTACCACATCATTGATAGTGATATACAGTGCATGCTCGGACAGCGGCGTTTTAACCTTGTAGGTCGATCCCAGCAACATCTCCGGGCGCTGCAGCTTCTCGTGCAGATGAACGATATTGTCTTCTTCCTTGAGTTCGGTTGTCACGCAATCGCCGATCTGTGCCGGCTCTTCATCCTTGACTACTTCGTAACCCACTATTTTCTGATCAATACTCTTTGCCATGCCAATCTCCTCAGACCCCTTGTATCCGCTACTCAGAATTTTCCGTAGTACCCTTCTTTCAGGGCATCGTACAAGTTGGCGGCGCTATGTGTTTCTCCGTCGTACTCGATTTCTTCGTTGCCTTTTAACTGTACAACACTGCCATCTTCCAGAGTGAACTGGTAGACGGTATTTTCGAGATCTTTTTCCTTTACCAGCACGCCCTGAAATGCTTCCGGGTTAAAGCGGAACGTGGTGCAACCCTTGAGACCCTGCTGATAGGCGTACAGGTAGATATCCTTGAAATCCTCGAAAGGATAATCCGTCGGCACGTTGGCCGTTTTGGAAATCGAGGAATCCACCCACTTCTGCGCTGCCGCCTGGATATCGACGTGCTCCCTGGGAGTGACGTCGTCAGCCGCTATAAAATAGTCGGGCAAGCTGTTGCTCTCTCCCTCGCTGTTCGGCAGCACATCGGGATTCACCAGGGTGCGATAAGCGAGCAGTTCAAAAGAAAACACATCGATCTTTTCCTTGGTTTTGCGCCCTTCGCGAATCACGTTGCGGGAATAATGGTGGGCAAAACTCGGTTCTATACCGTTACTGGCATTATTCGCCAATGACAGCGAAATGGTACCGGTCGGTGCAATCGAGGAATGATGTGTAAAACGCGCACCGATCGCTGCCAGCTGTTCGGCCAGTTCGGGAGCAACTTCTGCAACCTGCTGCATGTAACGGCTGTACCTGGCGTGTAACACCTTGCCCTTGATGCTATCGCCCGGCCGGTAACCGTCACGCTTCATCTCCGGCCGTTTGCGCAGCATTTCCAGTGTCACTTCAAAATCCTTTTCGAGAATCGGCGCGGGCCCTTTTTCCTTCGCCAGATCCAGCGCGACCCGCCAGCCGGTCAACGCCAGTTCGCGGCTGATCTTTTCCGTAAACTCCACCGAATCAGCTGCGCCATATTTCATGCGCAACATGGTGACGGTCGAACCCAGACCCAGAAAACCCATGCCGTGCCGACGTTTGCTCATGATCTCGTCGCGCTGTTTTTCCAGCGGCAGGCCGTTGATCTCTACCACGTTGTCCAGCATGCGGGTGAAGATCGCCACCACCTTGCGGAACTCGTCCCAGTCGAAGCTGGCATTTTCGGTGAA
>CAZWJB010000084.1:0-5824 GCA_964634485.1 uncultured Thiohalobacter sp.
GTATTCGAAAAGGCCATTCTGGGCGACCATTGCACCTGTACGTTCTCAATCCGGTTCTACCTCGCCGACCGTGAAGGGATTGCCTGTGACTCCGTCACCGCACACCGACGTTGCCAACGTTTCATCACGCTGCTGCGCGAAAATGCCCGCTTTGCTCTCAAAATCACCGCGCTCGAAGGCGAGCTTCCGCACGCCAAGGAGATCAAGGTACAGAGTGGCGGGCTACTGGGCCTGCAACAACTGCTGCATCCCGATCCGGGCAACAAGAATGTCGCCGATGTCGCCGCTTTAACGACCCTGGGAGAAAGCACCTACGGGTCGCTGGAGAAATTCCCTTACCAGAACATCGTCAAAACCATTGCAACATTTGAAGGCCGCCGACGACCGCGCTCAAGGCGTTGAATGTGCGGAGGGGGGAACCCGGGTGTTATGCCACTCTGCGAATTACGCTACTGGATGGATGAACTCGACAGGAAGGCGCGGTATATTGTGTACTGTCACATGGGCGGTCGAAGTACCACCGCCACCCCGATTCTGGTGCAGGAGCCCCGTCCATTAATAAACAGCTGACACCCGCAGAAATCCACTCACTTCGCCAGCAACTTGAAGAATTGATGCTGGAACACCGGGATCTGGACGATGTAATTCACCATCTGGTCCATTCCGACTACCCCGACCAGCTGCAACTCAAGCGATTGAAAAAACGCAAGCTGCGCCTGAAGGATTCGATCAATCTGCTCCAGAGCCGCCTGATTCCTGATATTGACGCCTGATCAACGAACCCTGTATGTGGTCTTGCCGGGCCGCGACACCACCTCGATGCTGGCTCCCGTGGTCCTGGCCTGGCGGCGCACCTGCACATGGATCTGCTTTACACCCTTGCCCTGACTGGTGGTATAGGTGACTGTGGGTGCAAGCGCCTGCCAGGTCGCAGCGGTGAAATCGGCTTGCTCGCTGATACGAATCTGGTTTGCTTTCCCGGATACCTGCACCGATACCAGCACCTGGCCTGAACCCTCTGCCGCGGAATCCGGTTTGACAATGATTCGCTCAATTATCAGGCCTGACCCCGTATCCTCTTCTGCCGGCGCCAGTGGTGCATCACACTGCGGACCACCGCCACCCGAGACAACCTTTACTATCAGAATCCGGCTCTGATGCAAGGGTTCCAGCAGCTGCTGCCGGCCCTGGTAACCCGACTTTGAAACCGTGGCCAGCATGGCCACCGGCCTCTGGCTAAGGTCCTCAAAACGTACCACACCATCCTTGTCCGATCGCCTGGCGCCGAACTGGTCCGGCCTGGCCGTGGTACCCAGACAAACTGCTGCTTCGTTGACTGCATTACCGGTCTGCCTGTCCAGCACGTGGACCTCGAGCCAGCGATCCTCTGCGGAAAAAGAAAACGCGTTGGTTGAAGAAACACCAAGTAGCGCCCCGAGCAAGCAGGCTGACCAGATATTGTTTCGCTTGTTATTCATTTTTTATCGCCCCCTGACTTTAATTCTGGCTATGTCAGTTTATAGCCCTGCCACACACAGGTACAGCCCTGCAACTATCAGGACTCGCCTTCATCTTCAAGCCCATGAAATCCACAGCAATTCTCTGGATCTATTCGTGTTCCGCCAGCTCTCCGTCGAGTCGCCGTCCCTCATTGGCCAACACTTCCGACCGGTAATGCTCAATGTGGAAGATCTGCTCAACCGTGTGTGCCCTGAACAAATCTCCCCGCTCGATGAACACAACACCAGTCACGAAACTATCGCCTTCGTGGTGACAGTCACCACCCGCTAACAGCCCCCGGAGGAGGCAGAATGTGCGGACTGGTTCAGATTTCTGAATCTCGTATTGCTTTTTTATCCCTGAATTTTACTGAAATCCGCGCTGCACCCTCAATAAAGAGCGCCTGCTGACGTTATCTCTGATGGGACAAAGCATTGCTAACTATGGGAATTCGCAAACGAAAGCCGGTCGTAGCACCGGCCAGGCCACAGCAACAGCCGCAGCCGGTCGCCAGTGCGCACGCTGCAGAAGTTCGACGCCGTGCCGAAAAGCTGGCGGAGCCTGTTGAAAATTCTGGGAAAAATGGAGTCAAGGTTCGCATCCATCAGCGTCAGCAGACGGAACAGCAGATGGCGCAGCTGCGTGGCGAGGCGGTACGTGCAAGACGCCTGGCCGAACACATTGAAAACCTGTCGCAGGAAGCAGCGGCATACAAACACAAACGGAAGCACACCATGACAGACACAGCCATCGTTGACCCCGGCCATGCACAGCGGCTGCAGCGCAGGGCAGCAGACAAGCCAGCCCCGAGCGGTAACCAGCTGAATTTCAACCCGCTGCATCCGTCGATGGAACTCCCGCCGGAGCAACTGATTCGTCTGCTTGGCATGGAAAGCAAAAAGATCCGTAACTCCAGAAAAGCGCGTCACACCTCCGAACAGACTCCGGCGGTTACGCTGGCGACGGTTGATAACCAGGCAGAAAGCAGTACACCACCATCAGACAGACCCCAGCCGCAAAGGGTGCGTCCGGCAGACCGCAGTATCCAGTATGAACGCTGTGAACCACCACAGGTTTTCGATAGCGGACGTTCCGGATTGCTGGTGCCGTCGCTGCTGGTGGGTGCTGTGGCTGGTATCGCAGTATCCGGCTACCTGTTCTGGTATCAGCCCGCCGATACCACGGTACTAAAAACGCCTGCACCTGTTATTGCAAAGGAACCACAGAAACAGCAGCCCCGGCGCCAGCTGGTGGTACGTACACCTGTAGCAGAGCAGAAAATGAACACGCAGGAAAAAGCGGCATGGGAAGCCAGGATCGAAGCCCGGCAGGAGCACCTGCGTGCGGCCGCAGAACAACGTCTGGCTGAACGTGTCTCGCAACAACTACAGCAGACACCACAACCGGCGGAGTCAACCACAGCGCCGGTGAACAACACCCCACCCCTGCCAGTAACAGTACCCGAACCCTCTACTGCACCAGAACCGGTTACCGATACTGTTGCACCAGCAGATATTCCGCCCGAAGCACCAGTCCAGACCACAACTGAAACGAATCCTGACACGCTATCCCCCCCACCTGTTCCGGTTGCTGTCGAGATGCCGGATGATGCACTGGAATCAGCTGCCGTTATACCCGCACCGGTAGAGGCGATGCCCGAATCGAACGATGCAGCAATTGACGAAATATCTGGCAGCGAGCCAGCCCCCGCTGCGTCTGCGCCAACAGAGACCACCGCACCCGAATCTTCTGCACCAACAGAGACGGAAGATTCCCTGACAGCTGCCACGCCGGCTGATGAGCCGCCTGCAGCCGCAGCTGACGACACATTATTCTGAGGGACTGGCCAGCTGTTCAGATTGTAGCGGTGTTGAGTCGGCTTTTGCCGGCTCATAGAGAAACAGCTCGGTGTGCAAAGGCCAGCCGCTTTGATCATAAACCGTAACCGACCATTCGCCCGTCTGCTCCGGTTCAATCGCATTCATGGAATATACCCGCCAGCGTGCACCCTTTACCTCGAAGGGCTTCATCGATATCACCCGTCCCCGGTACGACCAGCGATGCTGTACCTCGCGTCCCTCCAGGTGGCGCAGATCGGTAAAGAAATATACTTCGTTAGACGGCGGTGACATAACCACCACCTGATCAACCGGTTCTCGATTCTCGATGCCGGTTGTAAACTGCGCGCGCGCAACCTCCCAGGCCGGATCGGGAACCGGTATTTCAGCAGCCACGCCCTGCATGTACAGCACAGAGAATGCAGGCAACAGCATACGCAAACGGTTAATCATCTCTCACAACTCCTGTGTTTGTGACTACAAGCCTGCTAGTCGGGGCGATGTGGCTGCGCCAGATAACGCTCGCTCGACATCTCCATCAAACGACTTGCGGTACGCCGAAACGGCTTCTCCAGCTGGCCACTTACATACAGCTGTTCCGGCGTAACAGCCGCTGTCACGATGAGCTTTACCCCGTGATCATACAGCGCATCGACCAAATGAATAAAGCGCCGTGCCGCTTCGTCCAGCCCTTCATCAAACTGCGGCACGCCCTCCAGCAACAGGGTGTGGAACTCCCGGGCCAGTTCCAGGTAATCACGTGCAGAACTTGGTTGCATGCAAAGCTCATCAAACTCGAACCATACAAGGTCCTCAGCCAGCGCACGCACCCTGAATTCGCGACCGAGCAGCTGGATAGATGCGTGCGGCTGCCGCAGCTCCAGCGGGACCAGCTCTTGCAGGTGCTGTTGCAGCCATGCGTGTGCCGCACGGTCTGTTGCGACCAGATAGATACCGTTATGTTGCAGCAGTTCAAGACGGAAGTCCTTACTGCCTTCAAGATGCTGCACCCGGGTATTGCGCTGTAACAGGTCAATAGCCGGCAGGAAACGATTCCGCTGCAAGCCGTCCTGATACAGACTGCCGGGGGCAATATTGGATGTAGCAACCAGGGTAAGCTGGTGTTCGAACAGCGCCTCCAGCAACCCTGCCAGCAGCATGGCATCGGCTACATCGGTAACATGGAATTCATCCAGGCATAACACCCGGGTACGGCCCGCGAGATGCCTGGCAACGACCTGTAACGGATTTGGTGTTTTGGGCAGGTTATCCAGCGCCTGGTGGATCTCCAGCATGAAGCGGTGAAAGTGGACGCGTCGTTTATCGGCAAATGGCAGACTGTCGTAAAAACAGTCCATCAGGTAGGTCTTGCCCCGACCTGGACCTCCCCACAGATACAGCCCCCGCACCGGCTGCGGTCGTCGGCCCTGTATGCGTTTCCAGAAAGGCAGGGCCGGTAACGGACCGAGCAGTGCTTCATACAATGCCTGCAACAGTCCGACCGCCTGCTGCTGCGCCGCATCGACGTGAAAACCGTCTCGATCCAGGTCTGCCTGATAACGTTGGCTCGGGGTCATCCCCTTACAATGGCTTTACTTCCAGGCCCAGGTCACGGCACTGTTGCCCGGCATTCTGGTTGCTGATAACCACACTACTGGCCTGCTCAGGTTTGAGATAGGTTTCGCCTACGCGTTGCAGATCCTGCAGGCTGACCTCCAGTACGCGCTGACGGAAACGCTGACGCCGTTCCGGCGTGCGGCCGTACAACTCGCTGAAAAACGCGTCCCTGGCTTCGCCGGCCGGCGAACCGGGCTTGTCGATGCTGCCGATCACACCCAGGATCGCTTCTTCGACCAGGCGCCACTCGTGTTTTTCCTCCAGCAACCAGCGAATGGAGCGATCAAAATCATCCAGCGTTGCTTCCAGCCTGGGGTCGCGGTAGGAGAAAAAGCGGAAACTGGCATTATCCGAATCATGCGTGGCTCCACCACCGTAGGCACCACCTTGCTCGCGGATAGCGCGGTGTAAATAGCCGTTTCTCAGGAACCCGGCCAGCACCGACAGGGGCGCCGAGTCAGCATGCTCAGGCGGCACTGTCGGGTACGCCCTTGCGCAGAAATTTACCTGGGTATTGGTCAGCCAGGCCTCCCTCACCTGCCGTTGTACGGGGGGCGCTGTAAAGGCCAGGAACCCTGAAGCATCTCTCCCTGCTGCCTGCGACCAGGCCTGTGCCATCTCCTGCTCGACCTGTGTACGACGTTCAGCCTCGGATATCAACAGGAACTGCTGTGGCGCCGAACGCATCCACTCGTGGATGCTTGCAAAGCGGTCGGCGAATTCAGCCAGCCTGCCACTTTCCGATAAACTGTCATCCAGTGTCTTCAGGTAGTGGATGCCCGCAAGTCCGCGCAGGCGATGTGACAGTGCGGCGCCTGCACTGTGACCGGAGGAAGCGGCAAGCATGGCGAGGCTGTGCCCGTTGCCGG
>CAZWJB010000085.1:0-5815 GCA_964634485.1 uncultured Thiohalobacter sp.
TACTGGTTTACAGCTTTATCATTGTCCGCAGCCTGTATATCGCTACCCAGGCGCAGGATACTTTCGGGCGCCTGCTCGGCGGCAGCCTGGCCATGACCTTTTTCATCTACATTATTGTCAATACCGGTATGGTGACGGGATTACTGCCCGTGGTCGGTTTGCCCCTGCCCATGGTCAGCTACGGCGGCACATCAATGGTGACGCTGATGGCCGGTTTCGGTATCCTGATGTCCATACACACGCACAGAAAACTGTTGGCCACATAAAGGAAGTACGGTGTTAAAACAAAAAAAACTTGGTGCATGGCTCATCAGCCTGCTGGGCGTACTGGCTACAGGCCCGGGCTGCGCGGGAGACTTTCAGGACAACCCGGACGTTCAGGTTTTTATCGATAATATGGTAAAACAGCATCAGTTCGACCGTCAGCAGCTGGAAACACTGTTTGCCCAGGCGAAAAAACGCGAGGATATTCTTGAAGCCATTGCCAGACCGGCGGAAAAAACCAAGCCCTGGTACGAGTACCGCAAGATTTTCATTCAACCCAAACGCATCGAGGGCGGCGTCAAATTCTGGGAAGAGAATGTTGATATTCTGGAACGGGCCGGGAAACAGTACGGCGTGGACCCCAACGTTATTGTCGCCATTATCGGCGTTGAAACCCGCTACGGCGCCAACACCGGTTCCTACCGGGTGATCGATTCACTTTCCACCCTGGCCTTCGCCTACCCGCCACGCAGCAAGTTCTTCCGCTCGGAACTGGAACAGTTCCTGATCCTGGCGCGTGAAGAGGACGTTGACGCAGGCAGCGCCAAGGGTTCGTACGCTGGCGCCATGGGCTACGGCCAGTTTATCCCCTCCAGCTACCGGAGTTATGCTGTCGACTTCAGCGGGGACGGGAAACGCGACCTGTGGAGCAGCATGGACGACATCATCGGCAGCGTCGCCAACTATTTCCATCGTCACGGCTGGCGCACCGGCGAACCTGTCGCCAACAAGGTGACCAGCGCTGCGCCTGTCAAGGAAGCGCAGATTTCCGCCAAGCTCAAACCCGGCAAGAAAACCGCCGGCGATTTTGCCAGTGAGGGCATTACCAGCACACCACCGCTACCGGACGAGCAGCCGGTCGCCCTGCTGAAACTCGAACAGCGCAACGGACCCGAGTACTGGCTGACCAGCAACAATTTTTATGTCATTACGCGCTATAATCGCAGTCCACTGTACGCAATGGCGGTCTATCAACTGAGTGAAGCCATCCGGGATGAATACCAGAACCAACAGCGCTGATGCCCGCTGTGAGGGTCTGAACCGATACCATGCCCTGTGCGTGGGTGCGCTGTGCACGCTGCTGGCAGCCTGCTCGCCCGGTGAACGCAACACCAGCCGCTATGCACAGGCCCAGGACAGCGCGCCCTATCAGCCAATCGACGTGTCTGCGGTCGAGGATGCCGTCCCGCGCGTGGAACCGAAAAGTCGTTATGGCAACCCGTCCTCCTATGTCGTGCGCGGCAAACGCTATACCACGCTCGCCTCCAGCAAGGGCTACAAACAGCGCGGCATTGCTTCCTGGTATGGCACAAAATTCCACGGCCACCGCACTTCCAGTGGCGAATCCTACGATATGTACCGGATGTCGGCCGCACACAAAACGCTGCCACTGCCCACCTATGCTCGCGTCAGCAACCTGCGCAACGGCAGGTCGGTGATCGTCAAGATCAATGATCGTGGCCCGTTTCATGAAAATCGCATCATCGACCTGTCCTACGCTGCCGCCACACGGCTGGGCATCCTTGGCAACGGCACCGGTCTGGTAGAGGTCGAAGCCATCGATCCGCGCGTGTACGCCGTGGGCAAGCCGGTACGCAAGGTAAGCGCCAGCAAACCCAGGCCCTCCCGCCCGGCAACCACCACGACACAACAGGCGCGGCAGCCGTCTCTCTACCTGCAACTGGGCGCTTTCAGCGAACGCAGCAATGCAGAACGTCTGCGAGCCCGTCTGAGCGGTACTGAACTGCCCGGCGAGCTGCGTATCACCAAAAAGGATTCTGGTCCGAAGCCTGTTTTCCGCGTACGCATCGGTCCGCTGACCAATGTCGAAACCGCGGACCGCCTGACCCGCCTGCTCACCGACAAGGGCATCAGCTCCCCGCACGTTGTCATCGACTAGTCCATTGAAAAATACCGTGCAAGCGCAGACAATGTTGCGCTTGTTCGCAACCCGATCAGGCCCATGAAAAAAATACCGCTCTATAATCTGTTTTTCGTTCTCAGTCTCCTGTTCAGCAGCTGGAGCCAGGCTGCCACACCGGTGCCCAAGGCGCCTTCAGTGGGCGCCAAAGGCTACCTGGTAGAGGATTTCCTCAGCGGTCAGGCGATCGCCGAAAAAAACGCCGACCAGCCGCTGGAACCCGCCAGCATCACCAAGTTGATGAGCGCCTACGTGATTTTCAGCGAAATCCGTAAAGGCTCGCTGGCGCTGTCGGACAAGGTGCGCATCAGCGAAAAGGCCTGGCGCACGCAGGGCTCGCGCATGTTCGTGGAAGTGAACACCCAGGTCAGTGTTGCCGACCTGATAAAGGGCATGATCATTCAGTCCGGCAACGATGCCACGGTGGCACTGGCGGAACAGATTGCCGGTACCGAAGCAAGCTTCGCCGCGCTGATGAATACCTATGCGCAACAACTGGGGCTGACGCACAGCCATTTCCTCAACAGCACCGGGCTGCCGGACAAGGAACATTACACTACGGCACGCGATATCGTGCGCGTCACGCGCGCACTGATCCGGGAATTCCCCGAGTACTACCAGTGGTACTCCGAAAAACAGTTCACCTACAACGAAATTACCCAGTACAACCGTAACAAGTTGCTGTGGCGTGACGAATCCGTTGACGGGCTGAAGACCGGCCACACTGATTCCGCCGGTTACTGCCTGGTAACCTCTGCTGAACGCGACGGCATGCGACTTATCAGCGTGGTACTCGGCACCAAAAGCGAGGAAGCACGCGCAGATGCCAGCCAGTCGCTGCTGAACTACGGCTTCCGCTTTTTTGAAACCCACAAGCTGTACGACGGCAACACCAAACTCACCACCGCCAGGGTATGGAAAGGTGCCAGTGAGTCTGTAGAGCTGGGGCTGGCTGAGTCCCTGTACATCACCATTCCGCGCGGTGAATACAATAATCTTGACGCGTCCATGCAACTCCAGGAACAGATTCTTGCACCGGTGACACAGGGCCAGACACTGGGACGTGCAGTCATCAATCTCGCCGATAAACTGATCACTGAAAGAGACCTGGTTGCACTGCAAGCCGTTGACGAAGGCGGCTTCTGGCAGCGCATCGTCGACGAAGGACTGCTGTACTTCGAATAATATGTCCACGGTCTACCTGAACGGCAGCTACCTTCCCATGGAGGAGGCCTGTGTATCCGTCATGGATCGCGGTTTTCTGTTCGGTGACGGCGTCTACGAAGTCATCCCGGCCTACGGCGGCAAACTGTTTCGGTTGAGCCATCACCTGCACAGGTTACAAAACAGCCTGGATGGTATTCAGCTCATCAATCCACTCAGTACCAGCGCGTGGCAGAAGATCCTTGACGAAGTGCTGGAACGCAACTGTGAGCAGACCGACGCCAGCAATGATCAGTCGGTTTACCTGCAGGTTACGCGTGGTAGCGCGCTCAAACGCGACCACAACTTCCCGGACAGGGTCACACCGACTGTTTTTGTTTTCAGCAACCCTATAGAACCTGACCCCGTGAGCACAGCACAGGGCATTGCCGCAATCACGCTGGACGATATTCGCTGGCAGTACTGTGATATCAAGGCAATCACCCTGCTGGCGAATGTGCTGCTGCGCCAGCAGGCCACGGACCATAACGCAGCGGAAGCGTTACTGGTCCGCGATGGTCTGGTGATCGAAGGATCTTCCAGTAATGTATTTGTCATCAGGGATGGCGCCATCCTGACTCCCCCCAGGGGCGAACAGATGCTACCGGGCATCACCCGCGACCTGGTTCTGGAACTGGCAGAACAGCATGCGCTGCCGTACCGTGAAACCGATATCAACGAAGATACTCTGCGGCAAGCCGACGAAATCTGGGTAACCAGTTCCACCCGGGAAATCATCCCGGTCACCAGCCTGGACGGCAAGTCCGTCGGTGACGGATTGCCCGGCCCGATCTGGAAATCAATGATTGAACTTTATCGGCGCTACAAGGACGCCGTGCGTAGCGGCACAGTAAACTAGCCGGCTCACTCGAATATGCCCTGCAGGTACCAGCGCCGTTCACCGGCAAGTTCCCGCTAAACCCAATAGCACGAACCTGACGGGTTGGTGGCAATTAAATAATCCCGTGCTATGTCCCGCCCGTCCCACCTGAGTCGGCCGTGCCAACAGGGTTTGCTCCGACCGACATGCCGGGACTCACGCCATACTGTTGCGCCCGTGTATTGCAGAACAGCAGCCGGCCCTGCCGCCCATCATCACTGACTGCCAGTGGCTGTTGTTCATTGCCACTGCGGCAGCCCGGCCACCGCGGCGTTTGAGGATGGATACCGACAGGCTGCCACCGGTTCCGGGTTCCAGCTGGAGGCGCAATGCTGCCGGTGACGGGCGCCGTACGTGGCACTGGGAGCGGAACAGGAAGCCGAGAGTATTACCGGCTTCGGCGGCCAGTTGCAGACGCCGCAGTGTGACGCTGTCCTCCAGGGTCGGCCAGGCCAGAACGGCTCCGCAGTTCCCGGAGCGCAGGCTTTGCTCCAGGGCCCACAGCCCGTCCTGCCGCGCCCTGGGGTGTACCAGTAACACGCGCGACAAATCGATGCCGGCGCTGACCAGCGCCGGGGCATAGGGAATATGCGGGGGCGCTACCCAGCATATCCAGCGCTCGTCCTGGCTGAGTTGCGCCAGCGCCGGCATCAGCAGACGCAAGGCACCGATACCCTGGCGGGGCATGATCAGCTCGGTGAGCGCGCCCTGTGGCCAACCACCTGCCAGCAGCGCATCCAGCTCGGCAAAACCGCTGGGCACAGTTTTAGCAGCGGCACTGACCTGACCACCACGCCAGACATCGGGGCGCTGTAACAGGGTATCGAGATTCATAACGACTGGTTACGCAGAATCCCTACGCCCAGGCCTTCGATGACCATGGGCTGCTTGCGCAGATCGACACGAATAGGTTCGAAGTCCTCGTTTTCGGGCAACAGGTAGACAATGGAACCCCGGCGCCGGAAACGTTTGACGGTCACTTCATCGTCCAGCCGGGCCACTACAATCTGACCGTTTTGCGCCTGGCGGGTACGGTGTACGGCCAGCAGATCGCCATCCATGATGCCGATATCGCGCATGCTCATGCCACGCACCCGCAATAAATAGTGTGCGCGTGGGTGAAACAGTGCCGGATCAACGGGATAGTGGTCTTCAATATGTTCTTCGGCCAGGATCGGCTCACCGGCTGCCACCTGCCCCACCACCGGAATGCCCTCTTCTTCCACATCTTCCAGCAGGCGGATACCGCGCGACGAACCGGGCAGCAATTCGATGGCACCCTTGCGCTCCAGTGCTCGCAGGTGTTCCTCGGCGGCGTTGGGGGAACGGAAACCAAAGGCTTCGGCAATTTCCATGCGCGTGGGCGGATAGCCCTCGTCGTAAACGTATTCGCGGATCAGGGCCAGGATTTCCGCCTGTCGTGTGGTCAGTTCTTCCATTGCGCTACCTGCTGTGGTTTTATCCAGTGTACTGGAAGTATATACAGGTATTCAGAAGATGCAAGCTTTCCCGGGCGCGCCAGTGCGACTATCATTAGCCTCCTCATT
>CAZWJB010000086.1:0-5768 GCA_964634485.1 uncultured Thiohalobacter sp.
TACGTTCGTGCGCGGCGTGCATATCCACCAGCACCAGACCCTGTTCATTCTCGGCCAGAATATAGATGCCCTTCAGCTGTGCCAGCGCAAAGCCAAGCGGTGGAACCGTCTGCGCCTGCGGTTCTGTTTGCGCAAACTGCGCGCTCTCGGCCGCAGTAGCGGTAGCCGCCCCGTGCAGCTGCCGGTATTGCGTCAGCTGTTCACTGACCTGCAACGGCATTCCAGCTTGCCGGCCAACGTACCCGGCACCG
The DNA here is from genome assembly GCA_964634485.1 of uncultured Thiohalobacter sp. GTDB lineage: Bacteria > Pseudomonadota > Gammaproteobacteria > DSM-19610 > DSM-19610 > Thiogranum. Next base: position 252 of record CAZWJB010000086.1, read on the forward strand.
GGACCAGCCCCGCTGGAGGCATGCACCGGCAGCGCTAGCGGCTGGTCTGCAGCGGGCCGCACATCCGCCAGCAGCTGATGCAGGGTGCGAAACAGAAAGTCATGTACCAGGCGTGAGTCACGAAAACGCACTTCGTGCTTGGCGGGGTGTGCATTCACATCCACGGCGGTCGGGTCCATTTCGAGATACAGCACAAAAGCCGGGTAGCGGCCATGGTACAGCACATCCTGGTAGGCCTGGCGCACCGCGTGGGCCAGCAACTTGTCGCGCACCGCGCGGCCGTTGACGAAAAAAAACTGTACATCAGCCTGGCTGCGCGAAAATGTCGGTTCTGCTACCCAGCCGGACAAACGCAGGCCGGCTGCACTGTGATCCAGACCAATCAGCTGCCGGGCAAAGCTATCCCCCAACAGGACCTGCATACGCTCCAGATACTCTGCTTCGCTGTGGCCGGGCCGCAGGTGATACAGGGCCTTGCGCTTGCGGCGCACCACCATTTCGACAGCGGGCCGGCTCAGTGCAATACGCTGCACGATACCATCCAGGTGTTTTTGTTCGGTAGTTTCGGTACGCAGGAATTTGCGCCGCGCAGGGATGTTAAAAAACAGGTCCCGGATTTCGATGGTGGTTCCGACCGGGTGGGCTACCGGTTCCGGTGTCGCGGTGTTTTCACTGCCGTCACCCCGCACCTGCCAGCCACTGTCGTCCTCCTGCCAGCGAGACTGCAACAGCAGACGGGACACAGAGGCGATACTGGGCAGCGCTTCACCGCGGAATCCCAGGCTGGCCACCCGTTCCAGATCCTGCAGCGACGCAATCTTGCTGGTGGCATGCCGGGACAGCGCCAGTGCGAGGTCGTCTTTGTGGATTCCGTGACCGTTATCGCGCACCCGGATCAGGCGTTTGCCGCCGTCCTCAATATCAATTTCAATGCGGGTCGCGCCCGCATCGAGGCTATTTTCAAGCAATTCCTTGAGAACGGAAGCGGGTCGCTCCACGACTTCGCCAGCGGCGATCTGGTTGATGAGCCGGGGTTCCAGAGAGTGAATGCGCATGCATTCATACTATACCCGCAGCGCACAGGTTTTTCCGGGAATCAGCTACCCCGGGAAGGGATTTTCAGCACCTTGCCCACCAGCAGGCGGTCGTTTTTTAGTTGATTCCTTGATCGCAGCGTGGTCATGCTGACACCATAGCGCTGCGCGATGTGGCTCAGGGTATCGCCACTCCTGATTACGTGTTTGCGCGAATCCGCTTTCGCCAGGCGTGTTCCCACCGGCGGGTTGGCAACAAAATAACGGCGCACGCCATTCATAATAGCGCGCGCCACGCGCTGCTGGTGCTTGCTGCTTTTGAGCCTTTTTTCCTCGGCTGGATTGGAAATAAACGCAGTTTCCACCAGCAGCGACGGTATATCCGGTGACTTCAGCACCACGAAACCGGCATGCTGTACACGCTTCTTGTGCACTTTGCCGATATGTTTCATTTCAGCCAGCACGTTATCAGCCACCTCATTACTGACTTCGAGTGTGGCCGACTGGGCCAGATCCAGCAGCACTTCCGCCAGCAGATCATCCTTGTCATCCAGGCTCACGCCACCGACCAGATCAGCAGCGTTTTCGCGTGCCGCCAGCCAGCGAGCCATTTCGGATGACGCGCCGCGGCGTGAAATCACAAACACCGACGAACCCTGTACGCGGCGGTCGCGGAAAGCATCTGCATGAATGGAGACAAACAGGTCAGCGCGATGTTTGCGCGCCTTTCCAATACGCTTGCGCAGGCCGATGTAATAGTCACCGTCGCGTATAAGTACCGGCTTCATGCCGGGCTCTTTTCTAACCAGGGCGGCGAGACGCCTTGCTATCGCCATCACAGCGTCTTTCTCGCGCGTTCCCTTCTTGCCCCGGGCGCCGGAATCTTCACCGCCGTGCCCGGCGTCTATGGCTATGACCAGATCACGGAACTGCTGCGGCTTGCTGCTGGCCCGAACCTTTGTGGGAACGCTCTTGCCGGCTGCACCGGCAGCGAACAGATCAATGACCAGACGATGACCATATTGTTCGTTGGGTTTGAGTACGAAACTGCGGGGTTTCACCGCTCCCTTCAGATCAAGCACCAGGCGCAGGTCTTTTTTGTTGCGCGGTCCGCTACGCAAATTTTTGACGATGCCCCCGCTGGTCAGGGTCTGTTTAAGCTTGTCTTCAACTACAGCATTGGGCAGATCGATGACCAGGCGATCGGGGTTTTTCAGTGTGAACAGACGGTGCTCGGCGGGCCCCGAAATATCAAACACCACACGGGTGTGGTCCGGCGCCGCCCACAGACGCGCGCTCTGCACTTGCAACGCTGCGGCATGCGCCCCGGTAATCGGCGCGAGCACCAGAGCAACCATCAATAGGAGAACCAGCCTGCCCAACTGCATCAACCCTGTTACCCCGTCCTGCGAATCGTGCCACCTGGGAATCTATACCGCACCCCGTGCAGTGTACAGACAAATTTCTATAATTCTCACTAGGATAGCACCTATAGTTCGGAAATCAAATAAAGCAATACCGCTCACCTTGCCAACTGTTGGCTCAAAGCAACAAATCCTGACCGGGTGGGTTCCGGTCAGGCTTGCTGGCGGGATTCAGCCTGACACTGCAGCACCTGCGCCCCACGTGCTGTGGCGGACTCTATACGAATCAGCCGGCCGCTATCCTGCGTCTGCAGATATATATGCAAATCCGGTTCCGGCAGAATTCCGGCGCCTTGCTCCGGCCACTCCACCAGGCAGACCGTTTCGCTACCCAGCAAATCGCGGATACCGATCCACTCCAGTTCCTCTGCATCGGACAGGCGGTACAGATCCAGATGGAACAGGTTGCGCTGCCCGATACGGTAAGGCTCTACCAGCGTGTAGGTAGGACTTTTCACACGTCCGGCGTGGCCGCAGGCGTGCAGAAAACCGCGTACCAGCGTGGTCTTGCCGGCGCCAAGATTTCCATGCAGGAAGATCAGCAAGCCGCTTTTGCAGCAGGCGGCCAGGCGCTCGCCGAAAACCTCGGTAGCCTGCTGGTCCTGCAGGAACGCCTCACGTCCGGTCATTGACCAGCTCGCGCAACACCGGGATCAGATCGCTGGCCAGCAAACCTCGCTCACCCTTTGCACCGGCGGCCAGATCAGCCGACCTTGCGTGCAGAAAGACGCCGGCACTGGCTGCTTCGAACTCGCCCAGTCCCTGCGCCAGCAGGGCACCCAGCACACCGCTCAGCACATCGCCCATGCCACCGCTGGCCATGCCGGGATTACCCCCGGCGCAGAGGTGTATCGACCCCTTGCAGGATGCGATCAGGCTGCCGGCGCCCTTCAATACCGCGACTCCCCGGTAACGCTCCAGCAACTGCCGTACCGTGGCGAATCGATCCTGTTCGACGGCCTCCACCGTCTGCTGTAACAGGCGGCCCGCTTCACCGGGGTGCGGGGTCAGTATCCAGTTATCCCGCTGCCGGGGATCCCGTGCCAGCAGATTCAGCGCATCGGCGTCGACCACCAGCGGCAGTCCTGAATCCAGCACGCGTTCAAATAACATTTTTGACCATGCGTTCTGCCCCAGACCGGGGCCGACAACGACGACACTGGCGCACCCCAGCAGTGGCTGCAGATCAATGGCCTGCTCGACCGCGTGCACCATCAGCTCGGGGCACCCCGCATTGAGAACGGCGGCATGTTGCGGATGGGTGGCCACCGATACCAGGCCGGCACCGCAGCGTGCTGCAGCTTCGGCCGCCAGGCGTGCCGCACCGGACATCCCCTGATTGCCACCAACGATGAGAACGTGTCCGAACTGCCCTTTGTGCGCGTCAGCAGCGCGCGGGCTGGCCATGGGCCCCAGTGCGGGTTGCGCTACCAAATGAGTGCCAGCGGTCTGGTGCTGGTAAATATCAGCGGGCACGGCAAGATCATCAAACTCAACCTGACCGGCATAGCGCACACCGGCGCCGGTATACAGACCCCGTTTGCGCCCGATGAATGTCAGGGTTCGCTGCGCCTGTGTGGCAACACCCAGCACCCGCCCGCTGTCCGCGTGCAGCCCACTGGGTATATCCACCGCCAGCACCGGGGCCGGGTGCCGGTTAAGTGCTTCGATGGCCGAACGAAAATCTCCTTCAACCAGCCGGTCCAGGCCTGTACCCAGCAGCGCATCCACCAACAGGTCCAGCGGTTCTTCGAGCGCTCCGGTAAACGGGCTGCACTGGCCGCCTTGCGCCAGGTAGTCCTGCGCAGCCTGCGCGGCGTCACCCTTAAGACTGCCCGGGGCAGACAGACTCAGCACCCGGGCATCAATACCGGTGGCTCGCAACAGGCGCGCCACGACATAACCGTCACCCCCGTTGTTTCCCGGCCCGCACAAAACACAGACCTTGCGGGCAGCGGGCCAGGCACGCGCAAGGCAGTCAGCCAGCGCCTGTCCGGCACGGCACATCAACTGGTAACCGGGAATGCCCCCTTCCTCGATGGCGATACGATCCAGTTCGCGCACCTGCGCTGCTGTATAAAGCGGAATGTAATCCTGTTCCGGCATACAATGTCCATAATCAGTGATACCGCCAACCATACCGTGAAGCTTTCATCCAAATCCAGTCCGGTCCGATCCGAAGAGGGTCCGCGTCATTCGCCGGATTTTGCGCAGCTGGCCCGCCAGATCAAACAGTGGGGCCGCGAGCTGGGGTTCCAGGCCGTGGGTATCACCGATACGGCGCTGGATGAAGACGAGGCGCACCTGCTGCAGTGGCTGGGTGAAAAACGTCATGGCGAAATGGATTACATGCAACGCCACGGCAGTAAACGCAGCCGGCCCGCGCAGCTGGTAGCGGGCACGGTGCGAATTATATCGGCGCGCATGGACTACTGGCCGGAACAGAGCGCCGCAGCCCGGCAGGTACTCGATGACCCGGTACAGGCCTACCTGTCGCGCTATGCACTGGGCCGTGATTACCACAAGCTGTTGCGCAAACGGCTGCAGCAACTCGCCCGGCGTATTGAACAGCACGTTGGGCCGTTCGGCTACCGCGCCTTCACCGACAGTGCGCCGGTACTGGAAAAAGCACTTGCACAAAAGGCCGGACTGGGCTGGATCGGCAAGCACACCAACCTGATCGATGAGCAGGGCGGTTCCTGGTTTTTCCTCGGTGAACTGTTCACCGATTTACCCCTGCCGGTTGACATGCCCGCGACTGAACACTGCGGCACCTGTCAGGCCTGTATCGATATTTGCCCGACCCGTGCCATCGTTGCGCCGTACCAGCTGGATGCCAGACGCTGTATTTCCTATCTCACCATCGAGCTGCGCGGATCCATTCCGGAGCAATTCCGGTCCCTCATCGGCAACCGCATCTATGGCTGCGATGACTGTCAGCTGGTATGCCCGTGGAACCGCTTCGCGCAGATCAGCCGGGAATGTGATTTTATGCCGCGCCACCGGCTGGACAGCGCGGCACTGGTCACACTGTTTCAATGGAGTGAACAGGAATTCCT
>CAZWJB010000087.1:0-5731 GCA_964634485.1 uncultured Thiohalobacter sp.
GCCATTCGTCGCCGTACAGCACGAACGTTTGAGGATCGCAGAAGTCTCCACTGCGAAGTTCGACGGCGTATTTTTGTGGCGCGAGCTGCGTGAAACGCAACTTCGCTATCGGGGCTTCATCGGTGAGGCGATTGAAGGTGTAAATATTCGAGAACAGCAGCGCGACGGAGATTCCAGCCAGGATCAGTACCGTAAGTGATGTGCCCCACAGCAGTTTGCGCATTGCGACTCAGCAAATACGGTGCAGCTTACGCCGTTTCAGCCCGGGGCCCGACCACCTGCTCGACGATCTCCGCAAGATGCCTGGCCTGCTCTTCCACCAGGGCCCGGTCTTCACCTTCCACCATGACCCGTATCAGTGGTTCCGTGCCGGAAGGACGCAGCAACACACGGCCTTTTCCATTCAATCGTTTCTCCACGTCCCTGACCGCAGACTGAACCGCTTCACAACTATCCATGTCAACGCGCCGTGCCAACGGGACATTGATCATGAGCTGGGGATATTTTTTCATTCCCTGCTTCAGTTCGTGCAATCCGGCATTCTTCAGCACCATGGTCGCCAGCACCTGCAGGGCGGATACCACGCCATCACCGGTAGAGGTTCTGTCCAGACAGATGATATGCCCGGAAGATTCACCACCCAGCACACCATCGTGCTCCTTGAGCAGTTCCATCACATAGCGGTCGCCCACCCGGGCGCGTTCGAAATCTATCTTCTTTGCCTGCAGGGCGTGTTCCATACCCAGATTGGTCATGAGCGTTCCGACCACAGGGCCGGACAGCTGGTTATTTTCCTTGCGCGATACGGCAATGATAAACAGCAGCTCATCTCCATCGACCAGCTCGCCCTTGTGATCAACCATAATGAGGCGGTCACCGTCTCCATCCAGTGCGATGCCTAGATCAGCCTCCTCCTGCAAAACCCGTTCGCGCAGCAGTCCGGGATTGGTCGAGCCACAGTCTGCATTGATATTGAGGCCGTCCGGGTCGACATTAGTCGCGATGACATCCGCGCCCATCTCTTCCAGCACGCTGGGTGCTACGTAATAAGTCGCACCGTTGGCGCAGTCGATGACAATTTTCAGGCCACTGAGACTGATACGCAAGGGGATGGTGCTTTTACAGAATTCGATGTAACGGCCGCGGGCATCATCCATGCGTTCCGCCTTGCCCAGCCGTTCGGATGAAACGGTAACCATCGGTTTGTCCAGTTCCGCTTCTATGGCGGCCTCGACTTCGTCGGGCAACTTGGTGCCCTGTGCCGAGAAGAATTTGATACCGTTATCGTGATGCGGATTGTGCGATGCACTGATTACGATGCCGGCGCAGGCGTGCATGGTGCGCGTCAGGTAGGCGATGGCGGGCGTCGGCATGGGCCCCAGCAAGAGAATATCGACACCGGCTGCCGACAGGCCGGCTTCAAGCGCTGACTCGAACATATAACCGGATATACGCGTATCCTTGCCGATTACCACGCGGGTGGCGGAACCGTTTCCCAGCACCTGGCCGGTCGCCCACCCCAGTTTGAGCATGAACTCCGCATTGATGGGATGTTCCCCCACACGGCCACGAATACCATCTGTACCGAAATATTTTCTGGACACTCTAATTCTCCCATTCCCGGTGTCTGTCTTGCAGCGCTGTAGTCATCTGCAGCGCTTGCCAGGTTGCCGCCACATCATGTGACCGCACCAGTGTTGCACCCCGCTCTACGGCGAGTACCGCGAGGGCTATGCTGGCTGGCAGGCGTTCACCGACCTCAAGCCCCAGTAATTTGCCGATCATGGATTTTCTCGACAACCCCACGACCACCGGGTATCCCAGATGCTCCAGCTCCCCCAGCCGCGCCAGCAGCTGCAGATTTTGATGCACCGTTTTCCCGAAGCCGAAACCCGGATCCAGCAGGATCTGCTCGCTGCCAATACCCGCCTGTTCACAGGCGGACAGCCGCTGTTGCAGGAACGCTTTCACCTCATCAACAACATCAGCATACTGCGGATCGTCCTGCATGGCACGCGGATCACCCTGCATATGCATCAAGCATACCGGAACACCGCTTTCCGCAGCCGCTTCCAGCGCGCCAGGCGCTCGCAAGGCATTCACATCATTGATAAATCCCGCACCGGCCCGAATCGCTGCGCGCATCACGCCAGGCTTCTGCGTATCTATTGAAATCGGCACCTCCAGCCGGGACTGTAGCGCCTCGATAACCGGCACTATGCGCCTGATCTCGTCGGCTTCCGGCACCGGTTGCGCTCCCGGACGGGTGGACTCGCCACCGATATCGATGATTGCCGCACCGTCGGCTTCCATCTGCAAGGCGTGCAGCACGGCTTTTTCAGGCGCAAAAAAATCACCCCCGTCCGAAAAGGAATCGGGGGTGATATTCAGTACGCCCATCACCTGCGGGCGCGAAAGATCGAGCGGCTTACCCTTGCAATCGATCACCAGGATCCAGTGCTAGTGCTGCCCTGCCGGCCCTCCGATCGGGCCCTTGCCATCTTTCTCGCTGCTCTCGCTATCAGTCGTGGCGGCAGCGCTGCTTGATGTGCCGCCACCGCTGGACTGACTGTCATCCCAGTCCTTTGGCTCGCGCGGGATTTTTCCTTGCATAATGTCGTCAATCTGATCGGCATCGATGGTCTCATATTTCATCAGCGCTTCCGCCATCTTGTGCAACTTGTCCACGTTCTCGGTGAGCAGACGATGTGAACGTTCATAATTCCGGTCGATGATGTTGCGTATCTCGCCGTCGATAGCGTGCGCCGTCTCGTCTGACACATTTTTATGCTGGGTAACAGAGCGGCCAAGGAAAATCTCGCCTTCCTCTTCACTGTAGGTCAGCGGACCCAACCGTTCGGACAAGCCCCACTTGGTCACCATATTGCGCGCCAGGTCAGTCGCACGTTGAATATCATTGGACGCGCCGGTAGTCACCATCTCCTTGCCGTAGATCATCTCTTCCGCTATGCGGCCACCGAACAGACTCGAGATCTGGCTTTCCAGACGCTGCATGCTGAAACTGTAGCGGTCCTCTTCGGGCAGGAACATGGTGATGCCCAGCGCCCGTCCGCGCGGAATAATGCTGACCTTGTAGACCGGATCGTGCGACGGCACCAGGCGGCCGATAATAGCGTGCCCGGCTTCGTGATAGGCGGTGAGTTTTTTCTCTTCCTCACTCATCACCATGGAGCGCCGCTCGGCACCCATCATGATCTTGTCCTTGGCCTTGTCCAGATCGTCCATATCCACCAGGCGTTTGCCGGCGCGCGCCGCAAACAGGGCCGCCTCGTTGACAAGATTGGCAAGGTCAGCACCGGAAAATCCCGGCGTGCCGCGCGCAATGACGCTGGGTTTAAGGTTGTCCGCACCCGGCACCTTACGCAAGTGGACTTTCAGAATCTGTTCACGGCCACGGATATCAGGCAACGGCACCACCACCTGGCGGTCGAAGCGGCCCGGGCGCAACAAGGCAGGATCAAGGACATCCGGACGGTTGGTCGCGGCAATGACGATCACGCCTTCGTTACCCTCGAAGCCGTCCATTTCAACCAGCAACTGGTTAAGGGTCTGTTCGCGCTCGTCGTGACCGCCGCCCAGACCGGCGCCGCGATGGCGGCCCACGGCATCGATTTCGTCAATAAAAATAATGCACGGCGCATGCTTCTTGGCCTGCTCGAACATGTCGCGCACGCGCGAAGCGCCGACACCGACAAACATTTCCACGAAGTCGGAACCGGAAATGGTAAAGAACGGCACTTTCGCTTCACCGGCGATCGCTTTGGCCAGCAGCGTTTTACCGGTACCCGGCGCACCGACCAGCAGTACGCCCTGCGGGATCTTGCCACCCAGCTTCTGGAACTTGCCCGGGTCGCGCAGGAACTCGACCAGCTCGGCCACTTCTTCCTTGGCTTCCTCGACACCGGCCACATCATTGAAGGTAATCTTGACCTGGTCCTCACCCAACAGGCGCGCGCGGCTCTTGCCAAACGACATGGCACCACGGCCACCACCGCCACCCTGCATCTGGCGCATGAAGAAAATCCACACACCGATCAGCAACAGCATCGGGAACCAGGAGATAAAGATCTGCATCAGCAGCGAATCCTGTTCCGGCGCCTGGGCCTTGACCTGGACACCGTTACTCAACAGGTCGTTGATCATCTCCGGATCGTCGGGGGTATAGCTGGAAAATTTTTCGCCGCTGGTGAGTACACCCTTCACGGTGCGGCCATCGATCACCACGCTCTGCACACGGCCGGATTTCACATCGGCGATAAAGTTAGAATAGGCCACTGACTGCAAGCGCGGTGCTGGCGGGCCAAAATTGTTGAACACCGACATCAGGACGACCGCAATGATCACCCAGAGAAGAATATTTTTCGCCATGTCGTTCAAATCGATTTCCTCGTCATTTCGCCGTAGCGATCCAGCAGGCAGGGGAATGATTGAAAGGTATGATTATGTAAGCCATTTCGGCCCGAGAGGCTTATAACTGAAACATACTATATTTTGCGCCCTCTCGCCAGCGCATAAACCTCACGGCTGCGTGGCCTGGACGCCCTGGGCTTGCGCATGACGACCTTCCGGTAACGGCCGCGCAGACCCTTCAGCAAGGCGTCAGATCCTTCTCCCTGAAACACCTTCATCAACAAATCGCCCTCCGGGCGCAGCACCCGATCGGCAAAATCTACTGCCAATTCCGCAAGATACATGGCCCGGGGCAGGTCAACGGCCTCCACTCCACTTATATTGGGGGCGATATCCGATATTACAAGGTCTGTTTCCCGCCCTTCGAGTGCCCGCAGCAGTTCATCCAGCACCTCATCCTCACGAAAATCACCCTGGACGAAAGTCACCCCCGGCAACGGCTCCATGGGCAGGACATCCATCGCGACCACCCGCCCCTTGCGACCAACGAGCCCCGAGGCGTACTGGCTCCAGCCACCCGGCGCTGCGCCGAGATCAACAATCGCCATGCCCGGTTTGATAATCCTGTCCTTGTGCTGTATTTCGTCCAGCTTGTATACCGCACGCGAGCGGTAACCCTCGCGCTGTGCACGTTTGACATACTCATCGTCAAAATGTTCTTTCAGCCAGCGGTGACTGCTTTTACTGCGTGCCATGGTGCCGATTCCGGTATACTTGCGCGGATGTCCCTGACGGAACAACAAAAGAAAAGACTACGCGGACTCGGTCACAAATTGAAGCCGGTTGTCACCATAGGTTCCGGAGGGTTATCGGATGCCCTGCTGGAAGAGTTCACACGCTCGCTGGAACACCACGAACTGATGAAGCTGAAGGTCAACCTGGGTGATCACGACAAACGCGATGCCGCCATTCAGCGTGTGTGCGAACACAGTGGTGCACAACTGGTACAGCGCGTGGGTAACGTCGGCCTGTTGTTCAAGAAGAAGAAAAAGGGTTCGAAATTTCCCGCACTGTAGTGCGTATATTCAAGTATTGGCTCTTCCCCTACCACCGGTTTTTTGTAGGGTCGAGCAACCTTACACGCCCCTGGCAAACAATCCCTGCGCTAGCTCTGCAATAGCGATCAGGCGTTTTTTGCCCAAACTGCCAGACAGTGCATAACCCATCGGTCCGTCGATCCAGTAGAACACGTTCACGCCTTCCGCTACGTGGTACCGGAATGCGCTTTGCCGGTTCTTCCAGGCAACCCGCCGCACATACAGCGTGATACGTTCACCGCCGGCATTCTGATACATGAACT
>CAZWJB010000088.1:0-5727 GCA_964634485.1 uncultured Thiohalobacter sp.
ACTTTGAAACCGCCCTGGCGGAACTCGAAGCGCTGGTGGAAAAAATGGAGCAGGGTGACCTTAGCCTCGATGAATCGCTGCAGCAATTCGAGCGCGGGGTCCAGTTGACGCGTTCCTGCCAGCAGGCGCTGAAAGAGGCCGAGCAAAAAGTCCAGGTCCTTCTGAAGAAAGACGGCCAGGAAACGCTGGAACCATTCGACAGTGACACTGAATCCTCCTGAGCTGGGCGCGTTTGCAGAACGTAGCCAGCAGCGCGTGGAAACGGCGCTGCAGCAGTTTCTGCCGGCAGCAACCACCCTCCCCACACAACTGCACCAGGCCATGCGCTATGCGGTGCTGGGCGGTGGTAAACGCATTCGCCCGTTGCTGGTATACGCAGCCGGGAACGCGCTGGGTGCACCTGATCAGGCTCTGGATGTTGCCGCCTGCGCAGTCGAGTGCATACACGCCTATTCCCTGGTCCACGATGATTTGCCGGCCATGGACAACGATGACCTGCGACGCGGCAAAGCAGCGTGTCACAAGGCGTTTGGCGAAGCCGAAGCGATTCTTGCAGGCGATGCCCTGCAAACGCTGGCCTTTGCCCTGCTGGCACATGAACCCATGGGTCCGGTTACGGCCGAACAACGTTTGCACATGGTCGAACGGCTGGCACTGGCGTCCGGTTCACGCGGCATGGCCGGTGGCCAGTCCCTCGACCTGGCGGCAGTCGGCAAGCAGCTCGGTATTGCCGAACTGGAGGACATGCACATCCATAAAACCGGGGCCCTGATACGGGCATCGGTACTGCTCGGAACACTGTGCACCGACAGCGCGTCGGAAAGGCAACGGCAAGCCCTGGACCACTACAGCAAATATGTCGGCCTTGCCTTCCAGGTCCAGGATGACATTCTGGACGTCACCGGTAACACCGAACAACTGGGGAAACAGGCCGGCGTTGACAGAGCATTAAACAAACCTACCTACCCATCGCTGCTGGGCCTGTCCGGTGCCCGGGAACGTGCCCGGGAACTGCATCAGGCGGCCATCGACAGTCTGGCCTGCCTGGATAAACGCGCTGCGCCGTTGCGCTGGTTATCCGATTACATCGTCGGCCGTTCTGACTAGAATTCGCGCTAAATAGCCGGCAAATTGCTGTTTTTGCTTGCCAGCACGGCGCTAAGCGCCGATAATTCCGGCCTCTTTGCTGTACATCCGGTTATGAAACCAACCACCAACCTGCCCCTGCTGACTCGCATTGATTCGCCGGCCGACCTGCGAGCGCTGGATGAAACCGGGCTGGCGGTACTGGCCAGGGAAGCACGCCGCTTTCTGATTGAGTCAGTGTCCCGATCCGGTGGCCACCTGGCGGCAAATCTCGGCGTAGTTGAACTGACTATCGCCCTGCACTACGTCTTCGATACCCCCAACGACCGGCTGATATGGGATGTCGGGCACCAGAGCTACCTGCACAAGATCTTCACCGGGCGGCGCGAACAGATGGACAGTCTGCGCCTGAAAGATGGGCTGGCGGGCTTCCCCAGGCGCGATGAAAGCCCCTATGACAGCTTCGGCGTCGGTCATTCCAGCACCTCGATCAGCGCCGCGCTGGGTATGGCCATCGCCGCCGCGGAGGATGACAGCCAACGCCGCGTGGTGGCTGTTATCGGCGATGGAGCCATGACCGCGGGGCAGGCCTTCGAAGCCCTGAATCACGCCGGCACCCTGGACGCCAACCTGCTGGTAGTGCTGAACGACAACGACATGTCGATTTCACCCAACGTCGGTGGCCTGTCGAATTACCTGGCGCGGATCCTGTCCGGGCGCCTGTACGCCACCATGCGCGAAGGCAGCAAGAAAGTCCTGCAGAAAATGCCCTCGATGTGGGAACTGGCGCGGCGTGCGGAAGAACACATGAAAGGCATGGTGGTTCCCGGCACGCTGTTTGAAGAACTGGGTTTCAATTACATCGGCCCCATCGACGGCCACGACATCGATGCCCTGGTAAAAACCCTGGGCAATATTCGACAATTGAAAGGACCGCAACTGCTGCACGTCGTGACCCGCAAGGGCAAAGGCTACCAGCCCGCCGAACAGAACCCCTGCAAGTTTCACGGGGTCGGCCAGTTCGACCCGGCAACCGGACAGGGAACGTCAGCACCCGGCAGCGCCAGGACCTATACCCAGGTGTTCAGCGACTGGATCTGCGACATGGCGCAACAGGATGACAAACTGGTCGCCATAACGCCCGCCATGCGCGAAGGCTCGGGCCTGGTGGCATTTTCGGAAAGATTTCCGCAACGCTATTACGATGTCGGCATCGCCGAGCAACACAGTGTCACTCTGGCCGCCGGCATGGCCTGCGACGGCCTGAAACCCGTAGTCGCCATTTACTCCACTTTCCTGCAGCGCGCCTACGACCAGCTGATCCACGACGTTGCCCTGCAAAACCTGCCTGTGCTGTTTGCCATAGACCGTGCCGGTCTGGTAGGCGCCGATGGCCCTACCCATTCGGGTAACTACGATACCGGTTTCCTGCGCTGTATCCCCAATATGACGCTGATGGCGCCGGCCGACGAGAACGAGTGCCGGCAGATGTTGTCCACCGGTTTCCAGCTGGATGGCCCGGCCGCTGTACGTTATCCACGCGGCACAGGGCCCGGCAGAGCTGTCGAGCCCGGACTGGGCATACTGCCGCTCGGCAAAGCCGAGATTTGCCGTGAAGGCAAGGACGTCGCCCTGCTGGTATTCGGCAGCCCGCTGGCCGAAGCGCTGGTCGCCGCACAACGACTGAATGCCACAGTGGTTAACATGCGCTTTATCAAACCGCTGGACGAGGCCTGCATACTCGAGCTGGCCGCCAGCCACCGGGTGCTGGCCAGTATCGAAGATGGCGCGGTCGCGGGCGGTGCAGGCAGCGCCGTCGCCGAGCTCCTGGCGCAACATGGCAACCCGGTGCCGCTAGCCATACTGGGCATTCCGGACCGGTTTATCGAACACGCCAGCCGCGAGCAGCAGCTCGCCGAGTGCGGCCTGGACGCAGAAAGTATTTACCAGCGTATTCAGCGGGAATTAGCCAGCAGAATTGCAACCCTGCGAGCGGTCGATTAATATTTGACCTTTTCAGTCAGGAATTAATGTGGCTGGCTGCTACACCTTGAAAATTCTCACGGATTTCGCATCCGCACACACCCTGCGCGACTATCCGGGCGCTTGTGCACGTATGCACGGCCACAACTGGAAAGTGGAGGTGGAAGTGAATGCCAGCGCCCTCGACGCTATTGGCATGGGTGTGGACTTCAAGGTCATCAAACAGGCCACACGGGATCTAGCCAGGCAGCTGGACCACCGGTATCTGAATGAACTGGAGCAGTTTGCCGAAATCAATCCGACGGCAGAAAACATCGCTGCCTGGTTTTACACTATGCTCTCGACAGAACTGAATAATGACCGCATCGCAGTGCATGCCGTCACCCTGTGGGAAACCGAACGCGCCTGTGTGCGTTACGCTGAGGAAAAATCATGAGCCAACAGGATGCGGCAACGCCAATCAGCGATTCCATCGCTGACGTGCAGAGCAGCCCCGATACCCGTCACATTGCCATCGACAAGGTGGGCATCAAGGACATCCGTCACCCGGTGCGCGTCAAGGACCGCAGCGAGGGCGAACAGCACACCATCGCAAACTTCAACATGTACGTGAACCTGCCGCACAACTTCAAGGGCACACACATGTCGCGTTTCGTGGAGATCCTCAACCTGCACGAACGTGAGATCAGCGTACAGTCCTTCCGGGAAATGCTGGGTGAAATGACCGAGCGCCTGGAAGCGGAAGCCGGTCATATCGAAATGACCTTCCACTACTTCGTCAACAAGACCGCACCGGTCTCCCAGGTACAGAGCCTGCTGGACTATGAAGTCTCTTTCATCGGCGAGATCCGCGATGATACCCCGGAAATGAAGATCAAGGTCGTCGTGCCGGTTACCAGCCTGTGCCCCTGTTCCAAGAAAATCTCGGAGCGCGGCGCGCATAACCAGCGCTCACATGTCACCGTCACCGCCACTACCTGTGATTTTATCTGGATAGAAGAACTGATCGAGATGGTGGAAGGCCAGGCCTCCAGCGAACTGTACGGCCTGCTGAAACGACCGGACGAGAAATACGTAACTGAGCGCGCCTACGACAACCCCAAGTTCGTGGAAGACATGGTGCGCGATATCGCTGCCGTCATGAACAAGGACGACCGAATCAGCGCCTATATTGTTGAATCCGAAAACTTCGAATCCATCCATAATCACTCCGCCTACGCGCTGATAGAGCGCAACAAGAAGACCGACGCTCTGGTCGATGGTTGACACACGCTACACTGGTTACACTGGCAACCTCTAACCCCGCCCACGAGCGGGGTTTTTCTTTCCTGGGCCATCAAACTGTCACCCCCATCCCGGCTGTAACGTACCAGCATCTTTGAACCCCGTCACATAATGGGATTTATTTACCAAATTTACTTGACCTTTTCCTTGTTTGGGAAAATAATCCCATTATGCATTGATGCATACCAGCCCTTGGGTCAGCCCAGTCATACAGGAATCAGGAGATCATCATGGAAATCAAAAAGTTAACTTTACTTGCCGCAGCCATAACACTAACCCTTGGCATTACCGCCTGCGGTGGTGGTGGCGGTGGCAGCAGCCCCGCGTCTTCGGTCAGCGCCTCCAGCGTCGGCGTCATCACCGGCTTCGGCAGCGTATTCGTCAACGGCGTGGAATATGACACGTCCGGCAGCAGTATCCGGCAAGACGGCGTGCCGGCCAGCGAGTCCGATCTGGCGGTCGGCATGGTAGTCGAGGTCAGGGGTTCCGATGATGGCACCAACGGTGTTGCGCAGAGCATCGAGGCCAACGATGAAATGGAAGGCATCGTACTGGCCAACAACATCGCTGCGGGCGCGACAACCGGTACGCTGGACATCATGGGCCAGACAGTGACGGTTACTGCCGACCTGATCTTTGAAAGCAAGGTCCCGGGTATTAACAGTGTCGACCAGATCACGGTCGATTCTATTGTCGAAGTCAGTGGCTTCAGTGATGGTAACGGTACTGTGACTGCCACGCGTATCGAGGTCAAGGCCGCCGATCTGGCCACTTACCTCATCGACCATGCCGACGGCATCGAAGTCAAGGGCCGCATCGGTACTCTGAATACCGGCGCCATGACATTCATGCTCGGTAACATGACGGTCGACTACTCCGGCGCCATGCTGGACATGGATCGCAGTCCTGCCGATGGCCTCTACGTGGAAGTAAAAAGCGTCGCGGGTATTGATAACAACAGTAATCTGGTCGCCAGCAAGGTTGAGCTGGAAAATGAAGGCAAAGCCGGGCACCAGGGCGACAAAGATGAAGAATTCGAGATCAGAAGCCTGATCGCCACCGATTTCGATGGCACCGCCTTCATCCTCGATGGCACACGCATTATCGTTGACAACGAAACGGAACTGGATGATATCAGCACCTCGGATCTGACTACCGGTACCGAAGTGGAAGTCGAGGGCCGTTTTGATGCCAACGGTGATCTGCTCGCCAAAGAAATCAGCATGGAAGCCGAAGCCGACGCCGAAGTCAGCGGCACGATTGCCTCTGTCAGCAGTAGCGGTATCAATACCGGCAGCATTACGCTTACCGATGGCACAGTGATACTCGTCAACAATGACACGGTTATGCACGACAGTCGTGACAATGGCATGA
>CAZWJB010000089.1:0-5712 GCA_964634485.1 uncultured Thiohalobacter sp.
TAACGAAAGATTATGACACATTGCCTGAGGCAACAAAACACGGGTCGCCTCCAAATATATAGCTCAAGCTGATATACTTTAAAGCAACCCTGGAGGGAGAGTTTGACAATGCAAAATTCCACCAAAATCACGGAAGGAAACGGATCCACCCTCAAACTACCGGTTGACCGCAGGAAACCCGCAACCACCACCCGAAACCGGAAACCGGAATGCGGCCCCGCCAGCCCGGCCGTTGAGAAACAGCCTGAAATGATCGATCTGGATGCGCCCGAGCTTTACCTGAACAGGGAGCTTACCTGGCTGGAATTCAATCGCCACGTGCTGCACATGGCCGGGAACGATACCCTCCCCCTGCTGGAACGCGTCAAGTTTCTCGCGATCGTCAGCAGCAACCTCGATGAGTTCTTCATGAAACGCGTTGGCGGACTGAAACAACAGATCGCTGCCGGTATCCGCACTCCTTCCGTTGATGGCCGGACACCACTGGAACAACTCCGGGAATCCCAGACCATCGTGCGGGATACCCACCTGGAGCAAAACCGGATTTACCGACAATTGCATGCGTTGCTGGAGGCACAGGGAATACGACTCAGCCGCTATGCCGAACTGGATCAGGAAGAGCAGAAACTGCTGCGGGACAAATTCATCGCCAACATCTTCCCACTGCTGACGCCACTGGCCATGGATCCCGGGCATCCCTTTCCCTTTATCTCCAATCTCGCCATCAATCTGCTGGTTTCACTGCGTTACCCGGGCGGCAGCGCCTCCCACTATGCCCGCGTAAAGATCCCCATGGTGGAAGGGATTGCGCCACGGTTTCTGCGGGTTAATGACAGCAATACCTATGTAAAGCTTGAAGATGCTGTTACCAACAATCTGGACCTGTTGTTTCCGGGTATGGAGATCATCTCCTGTGAGCTTTTCCGGGTTACCCGCAATGCGATCGTGGAAATCGAGGAAGAAGAAGCGGATGACCTGCTGGCAATGATCGAAACCGAGCTGCGTGATCGTCATTTTGCACCCATTGTCCGCCTCCAGGTCGGAAAAGGCATGGACCCGACCCACCGGGGTATGCTTGCCGCCGAACTGGGTCTCGATGAGGAAGCCGATGTATTCGAGGTTGATTCGATGATCGCCATGTGCGATCTCTTCGCGATTGCCGGCCTGGATTTCCCCGAGCTGCATGATCCACCGCACAAACCGGTTGACCATACCCGGCTGGCCCATGATTCCCGCAATATCTTTCACATCATCCGGGAACGCGGCGCCTTGTTGCTGCAGCACCCCTATGAATCCTTCAGCACCAGTGTGGAACGCTTCCTGCGCACTGCCAGTGAAGATCCCAAGGTGCTTGCCATCAAGATGACGCTGTATCGCACATCAGAAGACAGCGCCATTGTCGATTCACTCGTCAATGCCGCGCGCAACGGCAAGCAGGTCGCCGTACTCGTTGAACTCAAGGCACGTTTCGACGAGGCCGCGAATATACGCTGGGCGCGACGCATGGAACAGGCCGGCATCCATGTCACCTATGGTGTCATCGGTCTCAAGACACACAGCAAGGTCATCCTCGTGGTACGCAAGGATTACAATGGCCTGCGCCGCTATGCCCATATCGGGACCGGCAACTACCACGCCGGTACCGCACGTCTGTATTGCGATCTCGGCATGCTGACCTGCGATGGGGCCATCACCCAGGACCTGACCGAGCTGTTCAATTACCTGACCGGTTATTCACCGCCCCCGCGGTATCGCAAGATACTGACCTCTCCGTATACCCTGAAAAAAGCCCTGCTGGAAAAAATTGACCGGGAGATCAAGCAGCATACTGCTGACACACCGGGCTTGATCCAGTTCAAGATGAATGCACTGGAAGACGTGGATATTACCAGAGCCCTGTATCGCGCCGCCCAGGCGGGTGTCAAGGTAGATCTTATCGTCCGTGACACCTGCCGCCTGCGACCCGGTCTACCCGGCCTGACCGAAAGCACCCAGGTCATCGGTGTCATCGGTCGCTTCCTGGAACACGCCCGAATCTATTACTTTCGAAACAGGGGCGAGGAAGAATATTTTATTGGCTCCGCCGATCTCATGAAGCGCAACCTGGAAAGCCGCGTGGAAGTCGTGACCCCTGTCGAGGACCCGAAACTGCGGCAGGAATTGCGCCTGATCATCGATGTACAACTGTCCAGCCGCAAGGATGTCTGGGAAATGCAAGCGGACGGCAGCTACCTCGAGCGCAAGGATACCAGCGGCAAAAAATCACTCAGTTCACAGGAAACCTTTATTGAACTGGCACGGAAACGCATGGCCGCCGCCTCGAAACACAAGCAGGCCAGGTTACGGCAGAAACTGCTGAACCATTTTCACAACCGCCTGAAACTTAACGAGTGAGTTCCCCGACGGGGTATTACCGGACATTCCGGGAGCAGACCCGGTCAGCGCAAGGAGCCGGAACATGACCGCGAAAGAAAAAAACAGGCCGATCCTGGTCCCCGTTGATTTTTCATCCCATTCGGAAACCGCTCTGGTCTGCGCGGCCGAACTGGCGCAATCGCTGGGCTGCAAGCTCGTTATACTGCACGTTGTCCATGACCCGGGTGAGGCGCCGGGTTACTATTCCGTCAAGGGAAGAGACCAGCAACTGCGGCGCATGGAAGACGTTGCCGCCGAGATGCTGGATGAATTTTTCCGCATGATGCAGAAAACACATTCCGGGCTGCCTGCCCTGGAACAGGCCACGACCATGCTGGTTGTCGGGCTGCCGGTCAACCGGATCCTGGAGTCGGCGGAAAAAATTCATGCGCGCATGATTGTCATGGGCAGCCAGGGGCGGACCGGGCTCGCACATGCCCTGCTGGGCTCCAAGGCAGAACAGGTCGTGCGCCTGGCCCCTGTCCCGGTCATGATCGTCAAGGACGGGGAAAAACAAGAGCCCTGACATAAATATACTGTAGGGCTGAATTCACTTGTGCCCGGCGCTTTATCGGGTATTCAGCCAACAGCCATTGGTCGAATCAATTCGACCCTACGGGGTGAATATGTTTTATAGAAACATGTTTAGCCGCTTCCGGCTTGCAGATCTGGACAAATCAGTACCTCACTTTTTGTTGCTGACACTTGCCGCGATCGCCGTACTCGCGGTCGCTCCGGCATTCGCCGCATCCGGCCCGGGCGGTGACATCGACTGGTGGAACATGGGCATGAAGCTGCTCGGCGGTCTTGCCCTGTTCCTGTTCGGCATGGATCAAATGGCGGATGCGCTCAAGGCGGTCGCCGGTGAGCGCATGAAGATCATCCTGGCGAAACTCACCACCAACCGCTTCATGGGGGCGGCAACGGGCGCATTTGTAACCGCTATTGTCCAGTCCTCATCGATTACCACTGTGCTGGTGGTAGGTTTCATTAGCGCTGGCCTGATGTCCATGGCGCAATCTGTCGGCGTCATCATGGGAGCGAATATCGGCACCACGATCACCGCCCAGATCGTCGCCTTCAAAGTGACAAAATTTGCCTTGCTGATGGTCGCGGCCGGTTTCGGTATGTTGTTCTTTTCCAGACAGGAAAAGATCAAACAATATGGCGGCATGCTGATGGGTCTCGGGCTGGTGTTCTTCGGCATGAGCGTCATGAGTGACGCCATGAGCCCGTTGCGCAGCTACCAGCCGTTTCTCGACCTGATGACCCGCATGGACAACCCGCTTGTCGGGATACTGGTAGCGACCGGCTTTACCGCCCTGATCCAGTCGTCCTCGGCAACCACCGCTATCGTCATTGTCATGGCTACACAGGGTTTTATCAGCTTGCAGGCTGGCATCGCGCTGGTCTTCGGCGCCAATATCGGCACCTGTATTACCGCCCTGCTGGCCTCGGTCGGCAAGCCCCGCGAGGCTGTCCGGGCCGCCGTTGTACATGTCCTGTTCAATGTATTCGGTGTTCTTCTATGGATTGGAGTGATTCCGCACCTTGCGGAATTTGTTACCTGGCTGTCACCGTCCCACCCGGAGTTATCGGGCGCCGACCGGCTGGGCGCCGAAACGCCACGGCAGATCGCCAATGCACATACCGTTTTCAATATAGCCAATACGTTTATTTTTATCGGTTTCACCAGCCAGTTTGCCCGCCTGGTGGAGAAACTGGTTCCGGATAAACCGATAGAAGAAATAATAATCGCCAGGCCGAAATATCTCGACGAGGAACTGTTCGATACCCCCTCGCTGGCAATCGATCGGGCACGCCTTGAAATTGGTCATATGGGAGGCCGCGTCAGGGAGATGTTACAGGGCATTATGACCGCCATCATCACCGGTGACCGGGCGATGCTGGAAAATATTGCCAGGATCGACGACGAGGTCGATATTCTGCATGGTCATATCGTGACCTACCTGGGGCGCATCAGCCAGAAAGAACTGACGGAGAATCAAACCAGGGCGCTTGTCAATCTCATGGCTGCCGCCAATGACCTGGAGAATATCGGCGACACCATCGAAACCGATCTGGTCTACCTCGGCAAGGAGGGAATCCAGGCGCATGTATCGATCAGCGAGGAAACGCGCGAGGTACTGTACAAACTGCACAATGTGGTTTCAACCACCACCGAGCTGGCCATCGATGCGGTCATGGAAAATGACCCGCAAGCGGCGCAGGAAGTCATTGCCATGAAGGCCGACATCAGCCGCCTGATGGAATCCGCGGCCATGCACGAGACCAGGCGCCTGGTTGCCGAAGAACCGAACCGGCTGGCCGCCTACACCCTGGAGATGGATGTCATCGAAAAGCTGAAACGCATCTATTACTTCGCCAAGCGTATGGCAAAGTCTGTTGTGCCTGAGGAAGCACCCGAGCATGCAGCGTAGTCATACCCTGGCGCCGGCATGAGCTGAACGGGATGCTCAGATGTTCCCGGCAGACCGGGTGGAAATTTCCGGAGCAGACTGTAATTCTGGAGAAATCAGCGAATCACCCGCAACGGAAAAGGGTATCTCGATAACACCTTCATGCACAAATCCGGACGGTTTACCCAGTTCGTCATAACGCACACAGCTTTCCCCATCAAACCGGAAATCACCGATATAACGGTGTGATATTTTGTGTTTAAGATTGTCCGCATAGTTCAAACCAAGAAAATGGCTGACAAGCCCCCTTATCACACCGGCATGAACGATGATGAGAACCGTCTGTCCTGGATGCGTCTTTGCCAGGGAGGAAAGATAATCAACACTGCGTTGTTGCATCTGGCGAAAACTCTCACCCCCGGGATACACCAGATCCGGATCTTTCTTGTGTAACGGGTAGTGTTCGGCCACCCACTTCTTTTTCTTCTTGTACAGCTTCCCGTAGTTAACCTCATTCAGCGCCGCAGTATCGTGGATGATATGTATGCCAAGGAGCCTTGCATGAAACATAGCAGTCTGCCGGGAGCGTTCCAGATCGCTTGAGTAGACGGCATCGAAGCTGATTCCAGCTTCTCGCAACCGTGAACTGACGAACTCGACATCGGCTCTCCAACCCTTGTCACGTGGTGAATCACCCCAGCCCAGAATCTGTTCAGACGCGTTGATCAGCGTTCTATAGTGCCTGGTAATAATTGCGCGCATGGCGGGCAATGTAGCATGATTTCGCATAAACCCATCAACATAATCTTATATGTCAATTAGTTTAATTTATAAGTATACCCCTTGCTCAGAGCATGGTTTCCAGCTTTTTTACCAG
>CAZWJB010000090.1:0-5711 GCA_964634485.1 uncultured Thiohalobacter sp.
ACGAACACAAGCTTATTGCCCAGCGTAGACAGAAACTGGATGCCTTGCGCGAGCAAGGTTTGGCGTTCCCCAATGACTTCCGGCGCGATTCCATCGCCGCTGAGTTGCACGCCGCATTCGGTGACAAAGACAAGGAGTGGTTCGAGGAAAACACCATCCGGGTCAAGGTGGCTGGCCGCATGATGAGCAGGCGTGTCATGGGCAAGGCAAGCTTCGCACACATACAGGATATGTCTGGACGCATACAGGTGTTTGTTCAGCGCGACAGCCTGCCTGAGGGCCATTATCAGGCGTTCAAGGGCTGGGATATCGGCGACATTATTAGTGCCGAAGGCAAGCTGTTCAAAACCAGGACCGGCGAACTAACGATCAAGGCGGACGAGCTGCGTATACTGACCAAATCATTGCGTCCGTTACCGGAAAAATTCCATGGGCTTACTGACCAGGAGATCCGCTACCGGCAGCGCTACCTGGACCTGATCATGAACCAGGAGTCACGCAATACCTTTATTATTCGTTCGCGCATCGTGCAGTTTATTCGCGACTTTTTTAACCGGCGCAATTTCCTGGAAGTCGAGACGCCGATGATGCAGAGCATTCCGGGAGGTGCAGCGGCCAGGCCGTTTACCACCCATCATAATGCACTGGATATGCAACTGTACCTGCGCATTGCGCCGGAACTGTATCTCAAACGCCTGGTGGTTGGCGGATTCGAGAAGGTGTACGAAATCAATCGCAACTTCCGCAACGAGGGCCTGTCCACACGCCACAATCCGGAATTTACCATGCTGGAATTCTACGAGGCGTACGCAGACTACAAGGACCTGATGGATATAACGGAGGAATTGCTGCGTTCCATGGCGAAAATGATTCTGGGTAATACCGTGATTTCCTGGCAGGGTGATGAATACGACTTCGGCAAGCCGTTTGCGCGTATGAGCGTAAAGGAATCTATCCTGCATTTTAATCCCCGGCTGGGGGCGGCACAGCTGGATGAACTGGATGCAGCGCGCAGCGTGGCTGCATCACTGGATATCCCGCTAAAGAACAGTTATGGCCTGGGCAAGGTGCAGATCGGGATTTTTGAAAAAACCGTGGAGCATCGACTCAAGGATCCCACCTTTATCACCGCTTACCCGACGGAAGTATCACCCCTGGCGCGGCGCAATGATGAAGACCCGTTTGTGACCGATCGTTTTGAGTTCTTTGTCGGCGGGCGGGAGATCGCCAACGGATTTTCCGAACTGAATGATCCCGAAGACCAGGCAGAACGTTTCCGCCAGCAGGTCGAGGAAAAGGAAGCCGGTGACGACGAGGCGATGCATTTCGATGCAGATTATGTCTGCGCGCTGGAACACGGTATGCCGCCTACAGCGGGTGAGGGTATCGGTATCGACCGCCTGGTGATGCTGTTTACCGATTCTGCTTCAATACGGGATGTGTTGCTGTTCCCGCACATGCGTCAATAGCTGTTGCAGGTTTCCTCGCCAGTCTGGATGCGCTCTACGTTCCATTCGCCGGCTTTGATATAGCTAAGGAAGTCATCGGGTGACAGCGGCCGGCTTATCAGGTAACCCTGGGCAAGATCGCAGTGCATTTTTTTCAGTTCGCTGAGAACATGCTCTGTTTCAACGCCTTCTGCGACTGTATGCAGCCCCAGGTTGTGCGCCAGGTCGATGGTGGAACGGACGATCATGGCATTGTCCTTGTCGTTAATCATGTCGCTTACAAAAGAGCGGTCAATCTTGAGTTGTTGCACCGGCAATCGTTTCAGGTGGCTGAGCGAGGAATACCCGGTACCGAAGTCGTCAACTGAAAGCTGTACTCCCATGCTGTGCAGCCTGGTCAGGATGCCCAGGCTGCGTTCAGGGTCATTCATGATGGCGCTCTCGGTAATTTCCAGCGTCAGGCATTGTTTATCAATACAATGGCGCTCCAGGATTTCAGCGACCTGGCCGGGCAGGTTCTCGTCGCGCAGATTATGCATCGACAGATTCACTGCCATGCTGAGCCGGTAACCCTGGTCCTGACAGATTTTGCAGTAGCGAACTGCTTTGTCGAGAATCTGCAGGGTGAACTGTTTGATCAGCCCGGTGTGTTCAAGCACAGGAATAAAATCGGTGGGCGGGATAACGCCGCGTAGCGGGTGATTCCAGCGAGCCAGCGCTTCCACACCGGTAATAACCCGGCTGCGAAGGTCGAGCTTGGGTTGAAACGCAAGGCCGATCTCCTGTTGCTGGATCGCAGCGCGCAGGTCACGTAACAGCTCCAGCCGGTTGGGGTTGTTGATGTCATTGTCCTGGTCATATATGACGAATTCATCGCGATTGCGCTTGGCGATGTACATGGCAACATCTGCACTTCTTAACAGTGCGGAAGGATCCGTACCGTGCTCGGGATAGACTGCGATACCCATGCTGGCGCCGATCGAGAAACTGTTGTGATCAACTTTTACCGGTTGTTGCAGCGTCAGTTGCAGCTTTTTGGCAACGGTAAGTGCGGCCTCCCGGTCTGCCCGGGGCAGAACCACGGCAAATTCATCGCCTCCGAGCCGCCCCAGAGTGTCGGGCTTTCTCAACGCGGACTGGAAACATTTGCCGACACTGATGAGCAGATCATCACCTATCGAGTGGCCCAGTGTGTCGTTGACCTCCTTGAAGTGATCGAGGTCGATCATGATCAGCGCCATGGGATTCTGGTCGCGCCTGGCAGTCAGAATGCCCTGTTGCAGCCGGTCCAGTATCAGGGTGCGGTTGGGGAGGGCAGTCAGCGGGTCATGAACGGCGTAATGCTGTAACTCTTCGTTGGAACGGGAAAGTTTTTTATTGGATTCGACCAGTTTTTCCTTATAGGCTTCGGCTTTTTGTCTGGCTTCAGCGAGTTCCTCGAAAAAAATGGCGTTTTCGATTGCAATGCTGACCTGGCTGGCAAACATGCTCAGCAGACCGTAATCCTGCACATCGAAACTCTCTCCACCGGATTTATTGGTGCAGGCAATGCCGCCCAGGAATTGCCGTCTCCCGATCAGTGGCACCAGCAGGACAGTGCCGGCCTCCTTTTCCCATTTATTCCGCTCGGACTCCTCCAGTTCATCAAGTACGCCCAGCCACCAGGGTTTTCGGTGGCGAAACACCCAGCCACAGATGCCGGTTTCGATCGGCAGCTCGGCAAACCGGAGTTCGTCGGCGTGTTTTCCGGCAGCGGCTCGATAACAGTAACTGGATTGATTCGGTGACAGCACCGGGATAGTGACAGTCTCGGCGTGCAGTAACTCACGCGCACGCGTAGCGACAAGGTCGAAAACCTTTTGCAGATTGTATTCGCTGCCTATAACTTCGGTAAGCTCCCTGAGCATGGCAATTTCGGCATCCCTCTGGCTAAGCCGCGCTTGCATTTTCCGAAGTTCATCCTGGGCAGCCTGAACGGCTTTCCTGCCCACGCCATCTCCTGTATCGCTATCTAATTGAGAATAGGGGATTTTAAGACTGGGTCGGCACAGTGGCCAGAGGCTTGAGCCATTATTGGGACAAAACCAGTAAACCCTGTGGCTGGTTAAAATAATAGCACTGAAATCAAGGAGGTAATGAAATAATATTGTTAGTCGAATAGTTGCTGTACGGCATCGTCAGTCCACTGCATACGGGTAGGGCAAGGTTTCCAGTTCGAGCTGCGGGCCGTCAACGGAGCCCAGGTGCAGTCCGACCTCATCATCTTCGGCACTGGCGATCTGCAACACTACAAGCATCGCATAGCCACCGTCGGGATGCGGGGCGGCCGAGAGCAGTTTACCTGCGCTCTGCTGCGCGTTGTCTGCGGCGAAGATTTCCTCGTCACCGGCCGGCCTTGAATCAGTCGCGACCCTGGCCAGGTACATACGGCGTTTGAGTTTGCCCAGGTACTGCATGCGGGCGACGATTTCCTGTCCGGTGTAGCAGCCTTTCTGGAAACTAACGCCGTCAATCAGTTGCAGGTTGGTCATCTGCGGGACAAAAGCTTCGCGGGCCTGCGGCAGGATTACCGGGATGCCCGCCTGAATATCGAGCAACTGCCAGGCATCGGTGCCGATCGGGGCACTCTGCACATTGAGCTGGTCCCACAACTGCCTGGCGTCGTCTATTGTGGTAAATACCTCATAGCTGGGGTGAATCCCCGGCACCCGGATAATGGTGTTGTTACCATCCTGCACAACAGTGTTCACGGCTTCGGGAAATTCTCCGGCAATCTTGCGCAGCGCCTGTTCCGCGTCGCCTCCGGACACCCCGAGGTGTACAAAAGTATCACTGGCGTCTTCCAGCGTGACTTTCGAACGCAGTACAAACATGCGCAGGCGCTTGATGACGTCCTCCAGCATAGTGGCGGGCAGGCACAGGTAATAGCTGTCTCCGCGGTGGAAGACGCGGAAAGTGGCGAGCAGGCGGCCTTTCGGGTTGCACAGGCCGCTGAGCTGGCTGTGACCGTCGCTCACCTTGCGGATATCGTTGGTGAACTGGCCTTGCAGGAAGGTTTCAGCATCGTCCCCGTGTACTGAAATCAGTCCGTAGTGTGACAGGTCAGCAAAGACATTGCCGGTGATCGCTACACTCAGCTCGCGCCGCTCGTTACCATAGTGGGCAACACCGCTGTCGGTGAATTCCGCACCGGCATTGGCCAGAAATTCTTTCCATTCAGAGATCATGATGAACTGTCCTGATTACCTGCGTTGCATAGTAGTCAATCTTTCTTTCAGTGTCAGCCTTGCAAACGCTGGCAGATTAAACGGACAGATGGTATAAACATAAAAATGTCAGGTGAGTCGAGCTCAATGACCCGTAAAAAGTCAGCACCGAAATTTCTGAATCTGATAAAAATCAAGCTGCCGCCCGCTGGTATCGCCTCCATAGGCCATCGTATTTCCGGTGTGCTGATGTTCCTGTCTATTCCGTTTATTGCCTGGGAATTCGGCCATTCGCTGCAAAGTGAACAGGGCTTTCGGCAGGTACAGGATTACCTGCAGTCAACCCCGGTTGTTCTCCTGTCACTGATCCTGGCCTGGTCCCTGAGTCACCATCTGCTGGCTGGCGTGCGCCACCTGTTTCTCGACGTGGGAGTCGGCGTAGACAAGTCCAGCGCCAATGCCACCGCCTGGCTGGTCAACCTCGGCGCCCTGCTGATAACAGCGCTGTACGCGGCAAGCCTGTTATGAGTCGCGCTGCACAGGGACTCCGCGCCTGGTTGTTACAACGCTTTACGGCAATCTATCTGGCTATCTACCTGCTGGTGCTTGTTGTGGTCATTGCCGGCCGTGAAGCCTTCACCTATCACGAATGGCGCGACTGGCTGGGCGGGCCCTGGATGGGCATCGGCACCACCCTGTTTGCACTGGCGGCGTTGCTGCATGTCTGGGTGGGCATCCGGGATGTGCTGATTGACTATATGCATGCGGTCTGGTTGCGCTTGCTGTTTATGGCAATAACCGCGCTGGTGCTGCTGGGCAGCCTGCTGTGGGTGGTACGCGCGCTGGCACTGGCGGCCATCGAGACGGGTTAGGGGATGAGCATCGAGAAACGCAGTTTTGATACCCTGATTATCGGCGCCGGTGGTGGCGGCTTGCGCGCCGCGCTGCAGCTTTCGCAGGCGGATGCCCGGGTTGCGGTAGTCTCCAAGGTATTCCCGACCCGTTCCCATACCGTCGCGGCCCAGGGTGGCGTCAACGCAGCGCTTGCTAACGTGTC
>CAZWJB010000091.1:0-5550 GCA_964634485.1 uncultured Thiohalobacter sp.
ACCAACCGGCAACAGCCACTGTGGTTTACCTCGGTGTGCGACACCATTGCCTTTACCCGGCTGCCGGAGCAATGGACAACGCTTTGGTTTAAACTGTTTTATACAGGACGTCCGATTATGAGAGTAGCTGCCATGATAAGAAGAATTTTCACTGTTTCGATAGTGGCTTTCTGTGGCGCCGTGTTGGCGGATGAGACGATCAGTGTTTATCAGCTCGACGGCTCTATTCATTGCCAGGCGGTTGAGGTCACAACTCCGGCCCAGGCCGCGGATATACTGGAACAGGCGGGCGTGAAAGTGATTTCCAGTGATTCCCGATCCGTGCCCTTCAGCATATCCAGTGTCTGTGGCACCCCGACGGGTAAGGCCAACGTTCTCGTGGTGGACGACGGGGACTGGAAAAAAATGCTGAGGAAACGCACGGATGCACATGGTTTCGGTGTCTGGGTGTTCGACCGGTTGGCTGTCGAGGTCTATAAATACGATGGCAGCCTGCAGTGTGATCGAGGCAAGGGAATTTCCCTGCAGGACATGGCCAGGGAGCTGACGGATAAAGGTATCGAGGTTAAAGCCAGCCGCAAAGGCAGTGACGGCCGGATGCATATCACAATGTGCGGGGCTTCTACCGGCCGGCTGAATGTCTATACTATTGCGAACGAGTCCCTGCCCGGGGCCCGGGAACTGGGTTTCGAATTACTGGTGACCCGGAAGATGACCAACGAGATCGGCGTGTCCCGGGCGGGTCGGCGTGCCCCTGCGTTGTCACGTACACCACCTCGTGATCCTCAAGCGGCGGCAGGACGAGGAATGATACCGAAGCTCTGGTAAATGTTAGCCTATTTGCGTAGACGTTCCAGTGCCCAGCCTGCTGCCGGCTTGTCCCGGCACAGGCCGTAACGAAACGGTGGCGTCATATAGGGCAGAACGTAGCGTAGATCCGTGAACCAGACGCAGTGGCCGTCAGCCCTGTTGTCGATCCGGTACAGTACGGGAAATTCAGCAAAACGCCGGAAATAATCCAGCTGGGGATCCTCCCAGAGCGCACGAATGTAGCCGCTATTTTTCCTGTTGTCACCGAACTGCCGGTAGGTTTCCCAGGACAGTTTGTCCGGTGCCTTGTAGGTGGTGCGCACACCGTTCCAGAATCCGCCCGTACCGCCGGCTGCTGAATAACCGCCGGCAAGATGGACGTAAGCCACCTCGTAGCGGTTACCGGTTTCGATGATCAGCTTCCAGTTAAAGGGTGAGGCTGGTTGTGGCAAGGCCGTGGCGCTGGCATCGGACAGCTTCTCCCGGCGCATGTGATCATGCGCCAGTGACAGCGCCTGGTGCTTCAGAAGGCCCTGGAAACCGATGTAGGCGACCAGTACGGTCAGGCTGAGGCGTGGCAGCCACCGGTATCGCTTGCTTAACCCGGCCAGGAATCCTGCCAGCACGATGGCGGAGAACCAGGGATCGATAATAAAGGTTGTTCCTACACTGGCACGCCAGCCGGAAAGTGGAGCAAATACCTGCGTGCCGAATACGGTGATCAGATCGGCAAGAATATGTGACAGCATCGAGACACCGGCAAGTACGGTCACAAAGGGCCACGCCCCGCGTTGTTTGAATGCGAAGGCCAGCGCTACTCCGACCAGCAGTGCCCACAGAGGCAGTAGTACAAAGGAATGTGTGATGCTCCTGTGCCACAGGGTCATGTAAATGACCGGATCGACCCAGGAAGCAATGTAGTCTATATCGGGAAACGCGCCCGCGATGGCGCCCACGGCCATGCGCTGGCGATCGGTCAGCGGTTGTTGCGATCGTGAGGCGGGAAATACCGAACGCACCGCCAGCGCACCCAGCAATGCGTGAGTTACGGTGTCCATTCAGTGGCCTGATTGCGCAATAGCATCGACATGGTACTGGATGGTACCGTCAGAAGACTGGACAGGCATTTAAAAGCCCCTGTAAGGGGCTTTTAAATAGAAGTATTGTACGTTCGAACTAGCTGCAGCCCTTCGGACGTGGCAGTCCGGCGACCTTGTTGGCACATTTGATCAGCCCGGTCGGGAACAGGGAATAGATATATTTCTGGTCGCTGCGGTCCTTGCCGTATTTTTTCTTCATCATTTTGGAGAAGTTGCGTGGCTCGGCCACGGCACCATTGTCCTGGAAGTATTCCCGCGTCAGATTGATGATATCCCAGTGTTCTTCGGTGAGTTCAGGAATCCTCTCGTTTTTGGCGATTTCAACCGCCAGGTTTTCACACCACTCGTCAAGGTTGTTCAGCCAGCCGGCCTCGCTGAGTTCGATGACTTTGTCGTTTACTACTGCTTGCATTGTTAAGTGCTCCTTCCTGTCTTTGCTACTGCTCGAATAATAGTTGACTAATTTTATCAGGTATTATTGGTCATTTCTAATTTTTTACAGATAAAGCCTTTAAAAGGTGTGGGTTTCCCGGATGCAGGGAACAGGTGGATAGTCCCGGAACAGCGTGTCAGCTGACTGCAGCCAGTGACGGGAAACGGTCGAGTACAGGCTGCGGAAATCCAGGGTGTAGCGCATGTTACCGTCACCGAGACTGGCGAGCGACGGCTGTTGTCCATACAGGCCACCACGGACCAGGCCGCCCAGCAGGAATTGCGGACTGGCGGTGCCATGGTCGGTTCCGTGGCTGCCGTTTTCCTTCGGGCGGCGGCCGAATTCAGAATACGTCATGATCAGTACCTCGTTCCAGCGCTGCTGGTTTTGCATCAACTGTGCGAATTGCTTCAGGCCTTCGCCGAGTTCCTGCAAAAGGCGTTGGTGCTGGCTGGCTTGCCGGGTATGGGTGTCGAAACTGCCCAGAGAGAGTTTGATGACCGGGGTTTGCAGTCCGGACAATACCAGCTGTGCAGCCAGCGCCAGTTGCCGGCCAAAATGACCGCGCGGCATTTGATCGCGCCCGCCGGGTAAGGGTGCAAGCCGTTGTTCCAGTTGCATGGCAGCTTGCTGCACATGCTGCCGGGTGGTGAGGATATGCCGGAGAGCCGGGTTGCCGGTGGTGGTTACTGTGCCGCTCAGTCGCTTCGCCTGGCGAAAGAAGCGTTCGGGGTCCTGAATAACCAGGGTATTCAGTGACGGGCCGGAGAGGGGCCCGGGGTCACCGTCAAGGGTGATGAATTCGCCAGGGCTGGCAGCGAATTGCTGTGCTATCCATCCTTCAGTCAGGTACTGGTCGCTGCGGCTGGCGGTGTTCCAGATTTCGATGGAGCGAAAGTGGGACAGGTTGGGCTGCGGGTATCCTGTGCCCAGTGCAATTGCAAGCCGGGTTTGTTGCCACAGCGTATACAGGGGTTGCAGTGCAGGGTGCAATGCCAGCTGCTCATCGAGCTGCAGCAGCGTGTCACGCTTCAGTCCAAGCCGGGGGCGCAAGCGGTAATACGCAGGATCGGCGTAGGGTACGACGGTGTTTAGTCCATCATTACCGCCTTTGAGCTCGATCAGTATCAGGGTGCGGGCAGGTCGGGGTTTTGCCAGCAGGGCCGGTGTCCGCGCCAGCAAGCCAGCGGTGAGCATGGCATTGAGAAAAGTCCGTCTATGCATGCTTGCCCTCCTATTTGAGCTGGTAGGCCGGATCGCGCAGCAGTGCGGATATCTGTTGAGCGGCGTTCAGCGTATCCGGCAGCACCTTTGTCGGTGGTACAGGCAGCAGGAGCTCGGCTGCAGGTGCTGTGCGCTGGATGGTCAGCATGGCCTGTTGTGCACCCGGGGCGCGGCAAATCTTTTCAACTACCATTTGCCGGTTGAGCAGCGTCGCCGAATCGATCCATGCCGTGCCGCCTGGCCAGCCCTTGACGTTGGGCGGGTTGAACAGATCCTGACCCAGCAGGCGCCCGGCACGCGCCAGGCGTGTACTGTCCTGAACGGGTATGGCCAGAACACGTACACTGCCTACCAGCAATTCGACCGGTGACTTGATCAGGTTGCCGTAGCCGGAAGGGTCACGAAAGGCTTTGCTGAGCAACAGCTCGCGCAACAGGGGTTTGATTTTGTAACCGCTGTTGCGGAAAACAGCGGCAATACGCCTGATTTCCTTTTCATCCGGCTGCGGAGATACAAATTCCCGCCACAGCTTTTCGCTGATGTGGCGCGCCAGTTGCGGCTGTTGCAACAGGATGTCGAGGATATCGTCGCCGTCCCAGTTACCGGTCCTGCCCAGAAAAGTTTTTTCCTGCCTGTCGTGCCAGCGCCGCGCAAAGCGGAATGCACCACTGTCGGGGTCCAGCGTCCAGCCGGTAAATGCGCGTGCGGCGGCCCTGATATCTTCTTCCCGGTAGTAGCCTTCGCCCAGCGTGAACAACTCCAGTAATTCGCGCGCGAAGTTTTCATTCGGATTGCCGGATTTGCTGCGCGCGTTGTCAAGATAGATCAACATGGCGGGATCGCGTGATACCGCGTGCAGCAACTCGGCAAAATTGCCGGTTGCGTGTTGCCTGAACAGGCTGTTTTGCCGGTGCAGAAACGGAACCCATTTCACCTTGCGTACACTGGAGGTGAAATGGTTGTGCCAGAACAGCGTCATGCGTTCTGTGAGTGGTGCCGGGGTGTTGATCATCTCCTGGTACCACCAGCTTTTCAGTTCCAGGCTCCAGAGGCGTGCCTGTTTGCGGCGCTGTTTTTTTTCTTCATCGCTCAGTGAACGGCGCTCGCCACGTCCGGGTGGTGTGTTGTCAATCCATTCCGGGGGCGGCGTACGGGCCTGCCCGATTGTGCCGGACAGCAGCAGATCAACGGCCGCCGGGTAATCCAGCTTCATCGTGGTTTCGATTTCCGTCTGGCTCGGGCCAAAACCGGTCCGCGCCAGCAGGTGGCGGGCTTCCCCGTAGGGTATGGCAGCCGCTGAGAGCGGTAGCCAGAAGGCGATAAGCAGGCAGATCCGGTACATGGTGATCCTTTCTGGTGCTTGTTCCTGTTATAACGCACCGGCACCGGATCCGTTGACATGTGCAGTCATTAATCCCTGGTAAAGCCATATTCAGGCACTGTCAAGGTTAAGGACGCCATCGCACGTGGCTGTGCGCGCGATGAGTTGCTACAATGCCGGCGCCGGCCGGCGGGGCCGGTTTTTTACGCTTTATGGTGGCCTGTGCCGGTCCCCTCGCGACAGTATACTGTGAACCCGGTCAGGCCCGGAAGGGAGCAGCCGCAGCAGTGGACCTGGGCGCCGGGGTGTGGCTGGTACGGGTCGCCTCCATTATAATCGGACGCTATTACAGATAATCACCGGATTATTCATGAGTTATCAGGTTCTGGCTCGTAAATGGCGGCCGCGCAAGTTTGCTGAAATGGTGGGCCAGGAGCACGTCCTGCAGGCCCTGATCAATGCGCTGGATCATGATCGTCTGCACCACGCCTACCTGTTTACCGGCACGCGTGGCGTGGGCAAGACCACCGTTGCACGTATTTTTGCCAAATCCCTGAATTGTGAAGCCGGCGTCAGTGCCGAACCCTGCGGTCAGTGTTCGAGCTGCGTGGAGATCGACGAAGGCCGCTGCGTGGACCTGATCGAAGTGGATGCTGCCTCAC
>CAZWJB010000092.1:0-5544 GCA_964634485.1 uncultured Thiohalobacter sp.
CCATGATCTGGATAGCGGGGTAAAGCTATCACGATTCTTTCTGGCAAACACGCTTCAATTGTGCGTTGATTTCCCGTGCCCGCGCCGACTCTCCAGGTCGTCGATAATTGGACAACCCGCTTCTGCACCACGGCACAGGTTGAGCAACAGTGTCAGTTCCTTGCGCAAGGTTTCGAGTTCCTCCATCTGGCACTCCACCGCTTCCAGTTTCCGGCGTGTTAATTCGCGCACGTCGTCACGCGCATGTTGCGGGGCTTCCCGCATTTCCAGTAGCTGTGCGATTTCCCCGAGTGAGAAATTCATTGTTTTGGCCCGCTGAATGAACCGCAGTCGCGACAGGTCGCGTTCATCGTAACTGCGGACACCGGACGCTTTCCGTTGCACCAGCGGCAGCAGTTTTATCTTTTCGTAGTAACGCAGGGTATCGGCGCTCAAGCCTGTGAGGCGGGTCACATCGCCAATGCCATAGTGCCTGCGATCAGTATTTGATGAAGAAGAAGTACTCATTGAGCAGATACAGTCCTGTCAGAATCAGGGTTACGCCGGCCACGACTTCAAGGCTTCTTTGATAGCGCGACAGCATTTGCAGCGACTCCAGCCAGCCCATGCTCCATGCCCCCAGTATAATAGGTATGCTGCGCCCCGCTGCAAATGCCAGCAACAGCGCAAAACCGAACGGCACCGATCCGATGGCGGCACTGGCAGTGAGGGTCACCAGCAGAGCCGGTGTGCAGAACGGGCAGATCGCCACCGAGAAAGGAATTCCCAGCAGGAACGCACCCCACGGGCCGGTGACCTGTCTGGCCCGCATGGAGAGCCACGGCAGCCGAAGTTTAAGCCACCCCGGCCAGAGCAGTCCAAGCACAATCAGCAGCGGACCGAGCAGCAACCCCCACTCCCGGCCCATCACCCCACTGACCCACTCCCCGCCCAACGCCGCAGCAACACCGAGCACCACGTGGGTCATGACCATGCCTGACACGAAGGCGCCACCCAGCAACAGTGCGCGGCGTTCTTCGTGGGCCTTGGTGACATAGGCCAGCACGACCGGGATGGAGGCGAATGATACCGGGTTGAAACTGAACACGAAGCCGGCGAGGAAACCCAGGCCGATCCCCGCCAGACTGGCCTGTTGCAGACTCGCTTTCAGCGTATCAGCACTCACATCAAAAGCCGGTAACAATAGATAGAGCGCAGCACCGAATAAAAGCACTGCAGTCAGGTAGGGGCTACCCTTTGCCGCACGGTTCAACAACTCCCGTCCGTCGGCGTGTACCCCTTTAAATGAAGAAACAACCATCGGTGCCGTAAACAGGGTCGCAAACAACACACCGGCCAGGGCCGCAAACATCACGGAGTCAACCGTCACGGCAAGGCCGGTGATGACAATAAACAGGGGTATGGTGCAGGCCGGCAGAGTGAGACCCAGTTGCACAGCAAATGGCAGCGACCGACCGCCCGGCAACAAACGATAGAACTCCAGATGCGGCACCGGGATATAGGCAAACCGTGACACGATATAAAGAGCGGCCATTACCGACAGGATGACACTGGGCAGCCAGGGACCCCAGTCAGGCTGCGGCGCCAGTACCGTGGCAGCGACCAGCAGGATGACCGATAAACTGCTGCGGGTCAGCCAGACGGCTATCAGGCCCTGGCAACAGCGTGCACGCGACTGACCATGCGAACGCGCCGCGAACAGGGTGTGCGTTGCGATAGTGCAGGGCTCGAAAAAAGCCAACCCACCCAGCAGGGCGGCGGTCAGGATCAGCGTGACGGTCATGCCTGCTTCTCCTCAAGGCGTTCCCGGAGTGCCTGGCGCAATTTCTTTTCCGACGGCAGGGCCGTAAAAACCAGGTCCCCGTCGATTGCAATGGCGGGCGTTGCAAGTACGCCGAGTTCAACGGCGTAGTCCAGCTCGTCGAGTATGTTGACCTCCCGCCAGTTGATATCGGCGTCCACCCATGCATCGGCAATGTCCTTCAACACCTCCCTGGCACGTCCGCACTTGCCGCAACCGGGTGCGGTAAAGACCTCAACCTGTATATTCATCATAACTTACTCCCTGGAAATGAAACCGGGTACTCAATTATGAAACGGGTGTCCTCTGGACCGTTGAAATCCCTGACGGTAGCACCCTCCAGCGGCAAAGCGACAAACGAGCGAATACCCATTGCGCCGACATCAACCGCCAGAACGATCGCTGCCAGCCCGGCAATAAAGGCAGTCCTGTTGCTCAATTTTCAACCTGCACAGGTTGAACTGTTACCTCGCCGGGCGTAAAGCCGGCATCGGTAATCGCCTCGCGAATAGCGCCAAGATCAGCACTCTCCCCGGGTTTCATATGGATGAGTGCCTTCCTGTTTTTCAGACTCACCTCGGCCGACGCCACACCGGGAAGTTTGTTCAGCTTTTTCTCCGTCCCGTAGACACAGAAGGGACAGGTCATCCCCGTCACTTCGATTTCGACAAGTTGCGACTCGTCGGCCTGACCCAGTGGCACGAACATCAACATACCTATGAATAGTGCAATTACCCGATTCATTGAAAACACCTCCTGTTGGTAACAGGTCAGACTCATGATTCAAGCCATATACGTAGTGGCAACGCCAGATAGGCTACAGAGAAACCAATCGACCAGATAACCACCGAAATCCAGTAAATACGCGTGTTCCAGATCCGGGACTTTTCACATAGCGCGCCCAGTTCAGGATCAACGGGGCAACTGCGGCCGGCGCGATACAGCAACCAGCCGGACACGAGCAGCAGCGCACCGGACAGGCCAAACACCCAGACCTTGTGCTGGCTGAGCGTGATCAGAAAGGGGAAACTGCTGGTGAGCGCCGCCACCGTAGCACCCAGTCCAAGCGTCACCAGGGTCGCGGGCAGTGCACAGCAGACCAGCGTGCCGGTAGAGGCAAACAGAGTCAGCCAGGTAATGCTGCCGTTGCTGCTTTGTAAATGACCGTCTCTCATATAGATCTATCCCTGCCCCTGCCTTCATTTGGGTATGACAGCCTGAAGTTAACTCCAGGTTCCCCGGCGTACGAAAAAACTTCAATCCGTATGAAAATCCTACAACCTGGAGCTGACTCCAGGTCAAGCATTAATTTGCCGTAGCCGGAAAATACCCGGGAGCCTCTTGACTCCGTACCGGGGTACGGTATTTAGTCAGCCTGTACCGAAGTTTGTGGAATGAACAGCTATGCGATCGCCGTAACCAGAAACGACACCGTTTGCAAAGCGCTACCTGTAGTTGCAAATAGCGCCAAACGTATATTATGACCCTGCCATAGATTTCAGCGCATCATTGGCATTGACGTCCGTACTGGCAATGGTGATGGTGTCACCCCTTGGTGAGTGCCGGATAAAAAAGGAAAGCGTGTGACCAGACGCAAACGGAAACCCCGTCGCAACCGCCGCATATGGCACCTGCCAATAGCGATTTTGCTGTCTCTGCCAGTGGCGACCCTGTTGCTTACCCTGCCTTTCCGGTGGCTGGCACCACCCACCACAGCCTTCATGCTGCACGCACGTTCGGCGGGACTCGGTGGCGGTCAACGCTGCGAAGAAGTGGACTACGAGTGGGTTGACTGGGCTGCAATCGCCTCGCCCATGCCACTGGCCGCCATCGCTGCGGAGGACCAGCATTTCCCCACCCACTGGGGGCTGGATATCAACGCCATTGGCAGTGCATTGCAGGAACGGCGTAATAACGGGCGGGTGCGTGGTGCGAGCACCCTTACCCAGCAACTGGCCAAGAATCTCTATCTCTGGCCAGATCAAAGCTGGCTGCGCAAGGGAATCGAAGCATGGCTGGCTGTAGCGCTGGAACTTACCTGGCCGAAACAGCGGATTCTCGAGGTATACCTGAATGTGGTTCAGTTCGGTGCATGTACCTTCGGTGTGCAGGCCGCCAGCCGGCGTTTCTTTCATCACGATGCGACAGTACTGAATGCCTGGCAGGCAGCACGCCTTGCCGCGGTATTGCCCGGGCCGGTCCGCTATCGCGTCGATCATCCCGGGGACTACGTACAGCAGCGCACAAACTGGATACTCGAGCAGATGCAACTGCTCGGCGGAACGGGTTACCTGCGTGCTCTCTGAACACGCCAAAGAGAGCGGCGGCCCATAGCGTACGTCTTTGCATTCGAAGAAGGTGATGGCAAGAATAAAATGCTGCTTGGCGGCAAGGGTGCCAACCTGTGCGAAATGACCCGGATCGGGATCAATGTGCCACCCGGCTTTGTTATCACAACCGAGGCCTGCCTGTATTACCTGGACAATGCCGAGCACGATCTGCCCGCCGGGGTCATGGACGAAGTCCGTGCACATGGCGGTCGAGTGGGGCAGGCAGACACGTCCGGATATGAAAGTGGGTATCTGTGGCGAACACGGCGGACATCCCGACTCCATCCGCTTCTGCCATGCTATTGGCCTGAGCTATGTGTCCTGCTCCGGACCGCGCGTCCCGGTGGCGCGCCTGGCGGCCGCCCATGCGGCGCTGGCAGACGTGGCATCAGTTGCCGGGACCCGGGCATTATAATCCAGCCACCGACTGCCCACACAGGTTAACAGGGTGGTCGGCTGTTGTTGAGACACAGGTCCACCAGGTCGTCGAGGCGCGCGGTCCCGGCGCACATCACGGTATCCGCGCCACCCCAGTAAATCTTTACGCCGCCGTCATCATCCGCAACCGCACCGCAGGTAAAGACGACGTTGTGTACGTAGCCCGTGATCTCCCAGGGATCCTGCGGAGCCAGCACCCATTCATCCGAGACGCCGATAATCTGCGCCGGGTTGGCGAGATCGTGCAGCGCCACGCCGAGGCGATAAACCGCCCCGTCCATGGTCTCGAATACCCCGTGGTAGATGCTGAGCCAGCCGCGCTCGGTGCGGATCGGGGTCGCGCCGGGACCGATTTTCGACTCGTCCCAGTGATATTGCACCGGTTTCATCACCACCTCGGAATCCCCCCAGTGCACCAGGTCCGGCGACCACGACAGCCACACGGACCAGGGGCTGATCTCCGAATGGGGGCGGTCCAGGCGGGCATAACGGCCGTTGAACCGCTGCGGAAAAATGACGACATTGCGCATGTCCGCCTGCGTGATCAACGCCACGCGCTCAATGGATCGGAAATCGCGGGTCTTCGCCAGCGCGATACGCACGCCATGGCGCGAATAAGCGCTGTAGGTAATCAGGTATTCGCCGTCTATACACGATATTCGTGGATCCTCCACTCCGAAGGCCTCGTACTCTGCAAATTCACCTTCTGTCGACGGTACCAGAAACGGCTTCGGGCCGACCGTGAATTTGAAGCCGTCTTTACTCTCGGCGATGCCGATGATCGACCGGCCGCTGCGCAAGTGGGATCGAAACAGCATGATGGTGCGACCGTCGTACTGTGCAATGCCGGCGTTGTGCACGGTCTCCACCGGATAGGGGACATCGTCCCGGGTGAGGATCGGGTTGGCCGGGCAGCGTTCGATCATCGGAGTATTACGAGCAGCGGTCATAGTCATCCTCCAGCCGGATAATGTC
>CAZWJB010000093.1:0-5459 GCA_964634485.1 uncultured Thiohalobacter sp.
CATCTGCCAGCTCTCGGACGATTTCGCTGCGTTTGAATAAATCACGCCGGCAAGGGCAAGCAGAATCAGTTGGCAGATATATACATTTGATCTCATGGTGGCCTCCGGGCTTTCCTGGTTGCGAAAACATTGTGTTGGCGAAGGACATAACAACATGCGTGCCAGATCTGGCTCAGACGATCCAGGCAGAACTTATATCATTGTTAATAAAGGGTTTTATAAATACTCCCCTGTCGCCCGGGCGAAATCTACAGGGTGTGGGGAGGAGAGAATGTTTGTTATTTACAAACCAGTAATTTCATTGTGTCTGGTTCTGTAAAACAGGGTGTGCCCGTGCAGATAACCGTTCCGTTCTGAAATACTTATGCCTTAAAGGGTGCCATGTGCCGATTTTCGTATATACTGTTACGGGTCAGGCGATACAATGGATCCGACACCACTGTCTTGTGAAACCCTCGCCTGCATTACAAATTGGTTGCACATTCTCTAAGTCCACTCAGAAGCTCTATCCCGGTATCTCCTGTAATTCACCTTTTTGAGATCTGCAATTGATTACGTGTTTATTTTTTTAAAAAGGTTAAAAGGTAATTTACATGACTACAGGTACCGTTAAGTGGTTCAACGAATCCAAAGGCTTCGGCTTTATCTCTCCGACTGATGGCAGCGCTGACGTGTTCGTACATTTCTCCGCCATCCAGGGCGGCGGTTTCAAGTCGCTGATGGAGGGACAGTCGGTCTCGTTCGACGTGGAAAAAGGCCCTAAAGGCCTGCAGGCAGCCAACGTCACGCCGGCAAGCTGACAAAATCCAGCCAGCACCAAATCAAAGAACCCCGTTTACGGGGTTCTTTGTTCCCCAGAGCCGGCGTCGACCACCCGGCTCCAACAAGGACACGCACATGAAAAAGCTGTTTGTCGGCAACCTCCCGCAGGACGCCACTGAAGAATCCGTCCGCTCAATGTTTGCCGAATTCGGCACAGTGCGCTCTGTCAGCGTGGCCTCGGATATCTTCACTGGC
Source organism: uncultured Thiohalobacter sp. (assembly GCA_964634485.1). Taxonomy (GTDB): domain Bacteria; phylum Pseudomonadota; class Gammaproteobacteria; order DSM-19610; family DSM-19610; genus Thiogranum. Next base: position 1,018 of record CAZWJB010000093.1, read on the forward strand.
AAATGCAAGGGCTTCGGCTTCATCGAAATGGAAGGACACGAGGCTCGTGCCGCACAAGCGGCACTGGATGGCAACATGGTCGTCGGTAGCGACAGGTCCCTGCGCGTACGCTTCGATGATCCACGGGCCAAACGCGGGCGCGGGCGTCGTTAGCGATCCCGGGTTGGCAATTGCGGCTAGCCGGGAAGTGGATAACGCTCCATCAGATAACCCAGGCAATCCTGCCTGATCACACGCTCATCAAGGGTAAACATCGACGGCATCAGTGCGCGGGTGGTACGCAGCATATCGTCCACTACCCTGAAATAGCGGTCGGCCACTTCCTGGCCGCTTTCATCACTGGCTTCCAGCGGCATACCATCCACACCGTCCAGGTGCGCCAGCGTGGTGCCGGCGGGCAACTCACGGAAATTCAGGTGGTCCAGGTCGTCGATAAAGCTGATATCCACCGCCTGCTTGCCGAATCCGAAGCTGTAGGCGCGCGGCACACGCACAGTGGCAACCGTGTGAAACAGATCCACGTCGTGTGCCGCTACCGGATGTTGTGGTATTTCACTCAGGTGCAGGCAGGCGTCCAGAAACTCTTCGGCGTGCGCCTCGCCGGCGCTCTGTCCGACCTTGCCACATTCCACCGTCAGTGCCGGGCACAGCTGCGCAAATGCCATTGATTGCACACCGGCCGGGCGGGTGAAATACACCAGTGTACGACTGAACATACTGGCGAGGTGCATGTAGCGATGGTCAATCCGGTTTATGCAGGCGTAGTGGGGATTGATACCGGTATTGTTGTGCACATCCACACTGGCGAAAGGCTGACGCTGCTGCATGATGCTGACGACCTCCTCCATCATGCGCTTTTCCGGGCTGTCCGGGTGTTCACTGCCGGGCCAGACGCGATTATAGTCAGGCTGTCCTGCCAGGCGTCTCAGGCCGTCTTTCGCGGCTTCCACATTACCGATAAAAATACTTAGCGCGCGTGGAAGTTCCTTGTCCCGATAGCGCCTGAGCAGATCCTGCAAGGCCAGAAAACCTGTTGTCTCGTTACCGTGTAACAAGACCGAGATAAACAAGGGTTGCGCTCGCCGGCCCGGCAGATGAATCAGAGAGGGTCCGCCCAGCAGCTCTTCAAGCTGTGTTGGCCGGGTCTCCAGCAAACCATCCGGCAAGGCTTCATGAATGTGTAACAGGGTGCCCATGCTCAGCTATCCCACTCGTGCACCGGTGCACCGCTCTGCTGACGTTCATAATAGGCCTCCGTCAGGGTCTGCATGTCACAGGCGTGTCGCGCTACATAGGCACGCTGCCAGTTGGCTCCGGTACAGGCATTGCGAATCCGCTCCCTGACGATACCCAGGTAAAGATCGCGATCCTGCTCGTCGATCTCCAGCAGCCCCAGCCCGTAACGGGCCAGCGGAACCAACTGGTCCAGCAACAGGGTCTGAACCGGTAACTTGCGCCCATCCAGCCAGATAATCTGGGCATCGAGACCATCGCGTGCCACCGCGTAAAAATTGTCCCGCGCAGTAGCGAACGGCAGCTGCAGTTCGGGCGCCACGTCGCGCGTAGCCAATGCGTGCACCAGTCCATAGAAAAATGCCGCGCTGGCGATACTGTCAATGACAGTGGGGCCGGCCGGCAGGACACGGTGTTCGATACGCAGATGCGGTGTACCTTCCCTGTCGTAGCCGATCAACGGCCGGTTCCAGCGCCAGATAGTACCGTTGTGCAGGCGCAGGTGACGCATTTCGCGCCCCGGGGCATCAAAATGGATGGGCAACAAGACCGGGAAATGCTGCTGGTTCTCGACAAAGCATTCGAACAGGCTTTCCCTGGCGTAGCCAGTACCAAAACTTACCCGCCGCACCGGCCCGCGACTGGCGCCTGCAAACCCGCCGACCTCGACCGACTGCTCGAACAGCGGGATCCGTGTTTCATCCCACAGGTCCTTGCCGAACAGATAGGGGGAATTGGCCGCAGCAGCAACCAGTGGTGCTGACACAATCTGCGCGGCATTGTAATAACGCACGGCATCCTGCACCGCGACCTTGAGGTGAAGTTGCAGGGACGTTGTCGCCGACTCCAGCATAACGTCATGGTGCAGAGTATTGAGATGCTGGCGGCCGCGAATATCCAGCATCAGCGGCTCGCCCTCGCGCAGGCGCAGCACCTGCTCATTCAGTGCCCGGTAACGTTTGAGTTCTGACATATTTGCCAACGTCAGATCCTGCTGTGTGACACTGGGCAGAATGCCGGCCATCACCAGCCGGGTGTCCAGATCTGCCGCTGCAGCTCCACAGTTATCCCAGGTCTGTTGCAAACCCTGGTGCAATCGGCTCAGCGCCTTGCCGTGCAAGGGTTCAGGATCGACATTGAGCTCAACGTTGAATTTTGCCAGCTCCGGCACCACCAGTGGATCATTCATCTGTTGCAGAAACTGCCGGTTTACGGGCGCCGGCCGCGCCTGTCTGTCGATCAGCCAGGCTTCCAGTTCCAGGCCACACACCGGCACACGTGAGGAAAACACGCTGTCTTCAAACCACTGGCCTAACAACCGGGTTTCCTGCCGCAGGTGCTCGTTGAACAGCTCGAAATCGGTAGCGGAAAAATCGCTATGCGTGATTTCATCCCCCATCGGTCAGGCCCGCAACATCCGGTCCAGTTCGGAAAGGCGCCGTGGCAAACCGATATCCATCCATTGCCCCGGGTAATACTCCCCGCTGACCTGTCCATCGTGCATGGCACTGCACAGTACGGGCGCCAGTGGAAATGCACCGTCGGGTGTTGCGGCGAACAGGCCCGGCCGATACAGACCGATACCAGCGAACGTCAACTTCTGTTGTCCTTCATCAGTCACCTTGTCCCCCTGCAGCTGAAAATCACCATCGGGGTTATGCACAGGATTGTTAACCAGTACCAGGTGTGCCTGTCCACCGGGTTGGCGATGTAACTGTTGATAGGGGTAGTCTGTCCAGATATCGCCGTTTACTACCAGGAAGGGTTGTTCACCCAGCAACGGTAACGCGCGTTTGATCCCGCCCCCGGTTTCCAGCGCACCTTCCGGTTCAGCAGAATATTTTATCCGCACGCCCAGCTGTTCTCCACTTCCCAGACGTTCAACAAGCTGTGCGCCAAGATGCGCATGATTGATCACCAGATCGATGAACCCTGCATCCCGCAAGGCTTCGATGTGGTACTGGATGAGCGGCTTGCCACCGGCCTCCAGCAATGGCTTGGGCGTCTGGTCAGTCAGCGGGCGCATACGCTCGCCGCGCCCTGCTGCCAGAATCATGGCTTTCATAAGCGCTTGATCACAGTCTCTGTGATAGCGCCCAGCCCCGCCAGTTCACTGTAGCGTGAACATACGTCGCTTACGTATCCCAGCGTGCGCGGAATATCATTCATATAGCCCGGTTTGCCGTCACGGTGATTAAGGCGCGCAAAAATACCCGCTGCCTTCAGGTGCCGTTGCACACCCATCCAGTCAAACCATTTAAGGAACTGTTGCTCGTTGACCTGGTCCGGACGCACGATACCGGTCTGCACAGCAAGCTCGAAATAACCCATCGCCCAGTCTTCGACGCGTTGCTGCGGCCAGCTGATGTAACAATCGCGCAGCAGGGATACCAGATCGTAGGTCACGGGCCCGGTCACGGCATCCTGATAATCCAGAATGCCCGGGTTATGGTGCTCGGACAGCATGAGGTTTCTGGAGTGATAGTCCCGGTGCACACACACCCGGGGCTGTTCAAGCGCACGATCGGCGAGTTGTTCAAAACTTTGTTGCAGATTGTCCTGTTCGACCTTATCCAGCGTCAGGCCAAGGTGCGCACCAAGCAACCAGTCCCGGAACAGTGACATCTCGGACAGCAACAGCTTGCGATCGTAACAGGGCAAGCCGCTGCCCGGCCCGCAGCTCTGCAGCGTCGCCAGCGCACCCAGCGCATCGCCATACAAACGATCAACGCTGTCGTCGTTCAGCTCATCCAGGTACAGACGCGTACCAAGATCGGAGAGCAGCAAAAAACCCTGCTCCAGGTCGCTGGCGAGGATTTCCGGCACGTGCAGACCCAGTGCCAGCAGCAACCGGCTGACGTGGATAAAAGGTCCGCAATCCTCCTTCTCCGGTGGTGCATCCATCAGGACGTAGCTCTCATCCCCCTGTTGCACCCGGAAATAGCGGCGAAAGCTGGCATCGGCGGAAGCCGGTTTGAGATCAGCATCAGGCCAGTCCAGCTGACCCCGGGTCCATTGCTGCAAGCGATCCAGTCGATCAGACAATAGCTAAACCTTTCTGTTTACCAGGGTAGACCCGATGCATTATAGCGGTAATCACCTGTAAATGGCCCGGGCACAAAGTTGCAGTTATTAAACAGTACGTTGCTTAGCCGCGTACGCATTAGTACCCTGCCTTGTGCAGCTTCGCAGATACAAACTGGCGAAGA
>CAZWJB010000094.1:0-5456 GCA_964634485.1 uncultured Thiohalobacter sp.
CTTCACAAACGGTACCGTCAGTTTTCGCTGCGCCACCAGGGAGGCCTCGTCCAGCCTGTCCAGCAACTCAAACAGCGCCGGCATATCACGCGGCAGTCGCCGTAACAGGTAGCGGCCGGTCTCGGCGGGCATTTCACAGCCGCGCAGCCTGGCGCGTTGCTGCAAGGCCGCAAGGCGCTGCTCGTCATTGAGCGGATGCAGTTGGTATACCAGGCCCCATCCCAGTCGCGATACCAGGTCCGGCAGGCGGAAGGCGTGTCCGGCAGGTATTGAGATGCTGCTCACAATCAAGCTGCCGCGCCGCTCGCGAATTCTGTTGTACAGGTTGAAAAGGGCTTCTTCCCAGTGCTGTTGCCCGGCTATGAGGTGGATATCGTCCACGCACACCAGCTGGTAATTCTCCCAGCCCTCCAGCAATTCCGGGCCCAGGTCCGGAATATCCTTCATCGAAACATAGGCGACAGTCCGCTCGCGGTCAGCCGCCAGGTGGCAGCTGGCCTGCAACAAATGGCTTTTACCCGACCCGGCAGCACCCCATAGCAGGAAAAACGACTCCCCTGTACCGCTGGCGGTCTGCTTCAGCTGGCCAATCAGCTCGTCATTGGGCCCCGCCAGGAAACTGGAAAACCGCGCAGATGCCTGCAGTTGCAGACCCAGCGGCAGCTGCCGGCTCATTGATGCGACCATGCGCGCCGGGTCCAGGTGACGACGTAATCCAGACCGCTCCAGATAACGCTGATGGTTACTGCATAAATCAGCCAGTCGATCCACCGCGCCTGTCCCCAGCCAGTGGCCTGGTGAACAATAACCAGCAATACCAGCAGGATCTGCAACAGTGTATTCAGCTTGCTGATGAGCGTCGGGTTGGCCTCCAGAAGTCTGATACGAAAGCTGTAGGCCACCGCACCACCGACAATCAGCAGGTCACGCGTCAGCACCAGCAACAGCAACCACAGCGGCAGCAGTTCATTCCAGGCAAGCACTGCATAGCAGGTAACCAGTAAAAACTTGTCCGCCAGCGGGTCAAGCAGGGCGCCCAGCCGACTGCTCCAGCCAAAACGCTTGGCCAGAAACCCGTCCACTGCATCCGACGCGCCGGCAACGAAAAACAGCACCAGCGCCAGGTTGAATCTCTCCACCATCAGCGCCCACGCGACGGGGGCCACCAGCAGGATCCGGCCGAAGGTGATGAGGTTGGGGATATCGCTGGCGCGCACGTTGATAGAGCACTAGGGGTTTAACTGAAACCGCCACAAAGCCGGATCACCGCTCGGCTGCAACAGCCTGCCCAGCGTGATCACCTGCCGCAGGTTGCGCTCCGCCGCCCTGAGCTGCAGGTTGAATTCCACTTCCTGGCCACTGACACGCGCCACCTGGACAGCTTCCACCGCTGCCAGCGAGGCCAGGTATTTCGACACCCGCGCATAATCCTCCAGGTTCTGCACACCCTCCACCACCAGGGGACGCACGGAGGCATCGGCATTCACTACCGCGTACTGCACGGCCAGCCGGTCGGCTGCCCCGGAGATCCCCTGGTCGATGCCGGCGGCCAGTCCGTTGGCGTGCCCGCTCCAGTTCTGTCGGCTGCCATCCCCCAGCAACGTCCACTCCGCGCGCCAGTCGCTGCGGCCGCGTGCGCGTTCCAGTTTGCCCAGCAGGATGACCTGTGGCCGGTAGCGCTGCGAAGCAGCCTCCACGCCGCCGATAAATCCACCCCAGACATCGGTAAACTGCACCGCGCGCTGGTCCTGCAGATCCATCAATGGCAGGGTCAGAGGCAGACCACGGCGCGATGCCGCGTGAACCAGTGCATCGGTGGCCAGAGCCGCATTTTCGCCGACCAGGTAGCGCTGTCCACGGTCGTCGACTGCCAGCCACACCAGCACGTCGGGTCGCTCATACCCCCAGTAAGGCAAGCCCGCGCGGCGTATTTCGCGCGCCAGCGCCACCCCGTCAAACTGGACCCAGAGCCGTAACTGCTGCGCCGCATCCGGCGACTGCGCGGGCGCATCGAGGAACCGGAACTGCTCTACAAAGCGTCCGGGCTGTTTCAATAGCGCCTGTGCGGCTGGCTCACCAACAGAACTCGTGCTGCCGGTAACCCGCACCAGCACATCGCGCAAGGCAAGTTCAAGCGCAGCATTACGCGCTACAGTGTCCCGGCCATCGGCATCCACCTCAGTCTGGAAGAGGTCGGCAAGGCGCGCCGCGTGCGCACCGGTCGACACCAGGATCAGGCCCAGCAGCAGACAGGCAAGGTTACGTACAGTCAATCGTTTCATCGTGCTAATCAGAATCTTGACGCTACCATACCATAGCTGTTAATCGGGTGGTGATGTGGCGCAACCCGGGCAATTCCGGGTACCATTGCGTTTTTGCAGGAGTACCGGAGTGTCAGGGTCGCATTCACCATCTTCTACACCGATCAGCTATCGTGATGCCGGCGTCGACATCGACGCAGGTAATTCCCTTGTCGATCGTATCAAACCGGTGGTCGCCAGAACCCGGCGCCCCGGGGTCGTCAGCGGACTGGGCGGTTTCGGTGCTTTGTTCGAGTTGCCACTCGACCGCTATCGACAACCACTGCTGGTGTCCGGTACCGATGGTGTCGGCACCAAACTGAAACTGGCCATCGACAGCGGCCGCCACGACACCATCGGTATCGATCTGGTTGCCATGTGCGTCAATGACGTCATCGTGCAGGGCGCTGAGCCGCTGTTTTTTCTCGACTACTATGCCACTGGCAAGCTGGACGTCGATATCGCGGCCGATGTCGTCACGGGCATCGGGCGTGGCTGTGAACTGGCGGGTGCAGCATTGATTGGCGGTGAAACCGCCGAAATGCCCGGCATGTACCAGGCCGGGGACTATGACCTGGCCGGGTTCTGCGTTGGCATTGTAGAGAAAGACAGGCTGATTGACGGCCAATCCGTCCAGGCCGGTGACACGCTGATCGGACTGGCTGCCTCCGGACCTCATTCCAACGGTTATTCCCTGATACGCAAGATCATGGAAGTTGCAGGCGCAGGCGCCGACACCCTGCTGGACGGAAAACCCCTGCTGGACTGGCTGATGGCGCCCACGCGCATCTATGTTAAATCCCTGCTGGCCCTGCTGGAGCAGGTCGAGGTACACAGCCTGTGTCATATCACCGGTGGCGGCCTGCCGGAAAACCTGCCGCGCATGCTGCCCGATAATACCGTCGCCCGCATCGACAGCGACAGCTGGCAATGGCCGGCTGTGTTTTCCTGGTTGCAGGAACAGGGCAAGGTGGAAACTCCGGAAATGTATCGCACCTTCAACTGCGGTGTCGGCATGGTGATCTGCGTCCCCGCCGCACAGGTGGAGCAGTGCCTGAACCTGCTGCAGGCACAAGGCGAAACGGCCTGGGTACTGGGCAATATCGCAGAGGGCTCTGGCGAGGCACGCATAGAACTGAATGTCTGACACTGCACAACCGCTGACGCTGGTTGTATTGATATCAGGCCGCGGTTCCAATCTCAAAGCAATACTGGATGCCATCAAGGATGGTGAACTCCCGGTAGTCATCAGCGCAGTAATCAGTAACCGCGCCGACGCCACCGGCCTCGACTATGCCCGACAGGAAAATATCGACACCCTGGCGCTGGATGCCGATGACTACCCTGACAAGGAAAGCTACGACCGTGCCCTGCAGGGACTGATCGACTGTTTTGAGCCCGGGCTGGTGGTACTGGCCGGCTTCATGCGCATACTGACGCCGGCGCTCGTCCAGCACTACCACCATAAAATGATCAACATACACCCTTCCCTGCTACCTGAATTCCGCGGCCTTCACACCCATCAGCGAGCACTTGAAGCCGGCGTCAGGGAGCACGGCGCCAGCGTCCACTTTGTCAGCGAGGAACTCGACAGCGGGCCGGCAATCCTGCGGGTACGGGTACCCGTATTACCTGCTGACACTGCCGAACAGCTGGCTGCACGGGTTCTGCAACAGGAACACAGACTCTATATACAGGCAATACGCTGGCTGGCAGAAGGCCGTATCCGCTGGCAAAACGAGCAGCTGTTGTTCGATGGCCAGCCCTTGAAAAACCCGATAGACATTAATGCCGAAAACTAGAAAAATCCGGCACGCACTGTTTGCAGGCTGCATCATCCTGCTATTGACCGGCCCGGGTCCGGGCCTGGCTGGCGAAAACGACCCCTACCCGGCCTTTGTCGCCAGCTATGACGCCAACGTGAATGGTCTGGGCATTGGCACTGTGCAGGTCAGCCTGACCCACGAAGGCGGAAACGAGTATCTCTACCGGCAGGAAACCGTCTCGACCGGTATCGCAGCACTACTGGGCAATCACAACTCAACCCAGAGCAGCCGCTGGCACTACCAGGACAACCGCATACAGGTTATTGACTACCGGTCGCGGCGCAGGGGCGGTGACGACGATGATAATGAACACCTCAGCTTCGACTGGAAAACGCTGAGCGTCACCAACACCGGTGCCGGCCAGCACTGGGAAATCCCTCTCTCCGAAGGCGCCGTCGACCGGCTGGTTATGCAGCTCGCCATGCTGCTCGACCTGCGTGACGGCAAGACAGCATTCAGCTACAAAGTCCCCAGACAAGGCCGCATCAAAACCTACAAATTCGGCCTGGTTGGCGAAGAAACGCTGGACCTGGAAAGCGGCAGATACCGTACGCTGAAAGTGGAAAGAACGAATGAGGACAAGGACAGGAGCTGGGTCTGGAGTGCCCCGGAACTGAATTATTTCCCGGTAAGATTCCTGAAACACAAAAGAAGCGGTGTAAAGATAGAACTCGTGCTGCGCAAACTGGAATTCCTCCCCGGCCGCCACAGCCAGGGGATAGAGCCTGTCATCGCGGAAAAGCAATAACCCTTGCTCAGGCCCTGGGTAAAGTAACGCCGGTCTGGCCCTGGTACTTCCCGCCACGGTCCCTGTAGGAGGTCTCGCATACTTCATCAGCCCCCAGGAACAACACCTGTGCTATACCTTCATTGGCATAAATCTTCGCCGGCAACGGCGTGGTGTTGGAAAACTCCAGGGTGACGTGACCTTCCCACTCCGGCTCCAGCGGCGTTACATTCACAATAATGCCGCAGCGCGCGTAGGTGCTTTTACCCAGGCAGATAGTCAGCACATCGCGTGGTATTCGGAAATATTCCACCGTGCGCGCCAGTGCAAAGGAGTTGGGCGGGATGATGCAGACATCCGACTTGACGTTGACAAAACTGTTGTCGTCAAAATTCTTCGGGTCCACAACGGCCGAGTTGATATTGGTGAAGATCTTGAATTCATCCGCACAGCGGATATCGTAACCATAACTGGACGTCCCGTAGGAAATAACCCGGCCCACGCCCTCATGCTCCCGAACCTGCCCCGCTACGAACGGCTCTATCATACCTTCCTGCTCCGCCATGCGGCGGATCCACTGATCGGACTTGATCGACATTACCT
>CAZWJB010000095.1:0-5435 GCA_964634485.1 uncultured Thiohalobacter sp.
AAGCGCGGCGCGAATTTCCTGTGCAATACCGCTGGCGTGAGAAAGGTCTTCTGCCAGACAGTTGTAGTGTCCCATCTTGCGGCCGGGCCGTGCGTGGTGTTTTCCATACAGGTGAAGTTTTGCCTGGGGATGCCTGAACAAGCGTTCCCAGTGCGGTGTGCCGTGTTTCCACAGATCGCCGAGAATATTCACCATGACCACGGGAGACAGCAGTTCGGTTGAGCCCGGCACCAGGCCGCACAGGGTGCGTACCTGTTGCTCGAACTGCGAAGTGAGTGTTGCATCCAGTGTGTAGTGTCCGCTGTTATGCGGGCGTGGCGCCATTTCATTGATCAGCAGTTCACCGCCGCGCGTCAGGAAGAATTCAATCGCCAGTACGCCACAGTACTGCATCGTTTCGGCGAGCCTGATGGCCATGGCCTCGGCCTGTTCTGCTGTCTTTGCATCAATGTTCGCCGGAACACAGGTGGTATCCAGTATTCCGTTAACGTGCACGTTTTCGCCAAGCGGGTAAACGGTGATATCGCCATCAACACCACGTGCCAGTATGACCGAGATTTCCTGCGCCAGGTCGACACGTTCTTCCAGCACGCAGGGTGTTTCCCGCAGTTGTTGAAAACCCCTGAGGGCGTCTTCAGGGTTGTTTACCGCGAACTGACCCTTGCCGTCATAACCGAGCTGGGCGGTTTTAAGCAGTGCCGGCAACTTCAACCCGGCACAGGCTGTATGCAGATCATCGCTTTTTTCAATGGCAAAGAAAGGCGCGGTCGCCAGTCCCTGTTCACGGATGAAGGTTTTCTCGAGAATGCGGTCGCGGGCAATGGCGACGGCGCGTGAGCCGGGTCTGACCGGTGTGCGGGACTCCAGAAATTCCAGTGTCTCGGCGGGTACGTTTTCAAATTCGGTGGTGATGGCGGCACAGTGTTCGGCCATGTCTTCAAGTACGGCATGGTCCAGGTAATCGGCCTTGAGGTGGCGGTCGGCGATACTGCCGGCCGGGCTGCCCGGGTCCGGGTCAAGTACCCACACCCGGTAACCCATGCAGCGTGCAGCGACACAGAACATGCGCCCGAGCTGGCCGCCGCCCAGCACGCCGAGGGTGGAATCGGGAAGGATCACGGTTTCGAGGGCAGTTCCATGTGCAGCGCCATGTCGGTCTGGTCGGCGCGGAAGTCTTCGAGTCTGGAGGCCAGTTCAGCGTCATTCAGTGCCAGCAGGCTGACCGCGTAGAGCGCAGCATTGGCGGCACCTGACTTACCGATGGCGAAGGTAGCTACGGGTACACCTTTGGGCATCTGCACAATGGAAAGCAGGGAATCCATGCCTTTCAGGTGCTGCGAGGGAACCGGCACGCCCAGCACCGGCAGAGTGGTCTTGGCCGCCAGCATGCCCGGCAGGTGTGCTGCGCCACCCGCCCCGGCAATAATACAGGCCAGGCCGCGTTCACGCGCGCTGGCGGCGTATTCGAACAGCAGGTCGGGTGTACGGTGCGCCGAGACAACCCGAGCCTCGAAATCCACCGCAAAATTTTCCAGCTGTTCCGCCGCCGCCTGCATGACGTCCCAGTCGCTGTTGCTGCCCATTACCAGGCCGACTTTCCTGGATCCCATAACCTGCCCCCGGGGTTGAGGAAACGCGCATTGTACCACCGCTTCAGGCGTCCGCCAGTTTGCCCGGCACCGCCGGCAGGCCCGGTTCTGTTCGCAGTGCTCCTGCGTCGCCGGTACAATGCGCGCTCTCCTGGGGAGAGCGCTATGCTGGATGTACTGTACGAGTCCCGATTGAAAAGCCTGCCCTTGCTGGCGCGTGGCAAGGTGCGCGATATCTATGCTGTCGGCGATGATTACCTGTTGATTGTGACCACCGATCGGCTGTCGGCATTTGACGTGGTGTTGCCGGACCCGATCCCCGGCAAGGGCGCTGTGCTCACGGCGGTCGCCAATTTCTGGTTTGAGAGGACCCGCCATCTGGTGCCAAACCACCTGGCGGATATAGCGCTGGAAACGGTATTGCCGGATGCGCAGGAACGCGCGCAGGTAGAGGGGCGCGCCATCATCGTGCGCAAACTGAACGCATTACCCGTGGAAGCCATTGTTCGTGGATACCTGATTGGCTCCGGCTGGAAGGATTACCAGGCGAGCGGATCCGTGTGCGGTATTCAGCTACCCGGCGGGCTGCAGCTGGCCGAGCGGCTGCCGGAAGCCATCTATACCCCTTCCACCAAGGCCGAGGCAGGCGGGCACGATGAAAATGTCGATTACCGGCGTACGGAATCCCTGCTGGGTCCGGATATCGCAGCCCGGGTGCGCGACATCAGCCTGCAGCTTTATACCGAGGCGGCCGGCTACGCGAAACAGCGCGGTATCATCATCGCTGATACCAAGTTCGAGTTTGGGCTGAACGGGAACCATGAGCTGGTGCTGATCGATGAGGCGCTGACGCCGGATTCATCCCGCTTCTGGCCACAGGACGAATACCGGGTGGGTATCAGTCCACCCGGTTTTGACAAGCAGTTCGTGCGTGATTACCTGGAAACCCTGGATTGGGATAAAAACCCGCCGGGACCATCGCTGCCCGATCGTATTATTCGCCAGACTGCAGACAAGTACCGGGAAGCGCTCAGGTGTCTGACGGACCAGTAGCCGGCAATCAGCAACTGTGTAATTCACCGTATGAGAAATTTAATTTAAATCATGGTGATATGGTCAGACAACTGTGTTGGGCATGATGTCTGGAGAGGTCAATTTGTGACTGAAGTCATTAAATTTCCTGTGAAAATGTCGATAAAACCCAAAGATGCGGGATGCGGCGGATATGGTGCACCATAATCCAAATTTCCTGCCCGGTTAACCTATACTTGATATACCCGACCGGGGCCTGCTCAACAGGAGACACTGATCATGCAGAAAATTACTAAAAAACTGGCCAGCTATCTTATGGTTTGCGTGTTGACCATGACGTCACTGAGCTTGCCGGTGACAGCCAGTGCGACGTCTTATGGTGGCTATATGGTTGACAGTGAAGAGCCGACAGGTGGCATGATGATGGCCGATGCATTCCTGATGCGGCCGTTCATGCTGGTCAGCACGGTGGTGACCACCGTTACATTTCTGATTACACTGCCGTTCAGCGCGCTGGGGGGCAATGTGGGTGAATCGGCGACCACGCTGGTTGCAGAACCGGCCGCTTATACCTTCACCCGGCCGCTGGGCAAATTGTAGCCGTCGACCAGGGTACAGGGAAGTACAGAGAAAAGGAGCCTTCAGGCTCCTTTTTTAATGGGTAAACAGCCAGAAGTAACCGCTGTTATAGAAAACATGCAACACAATCGACGCCCCCAGGCGTCCACTGCGATCCTTGAAGAATCCGAACAGCAGGGACGGGACAAAGACTGCAGCCGCCCACAGGGGCGGGTGATTAATAAAGTGCAGTGCAGTGAATAGCAGGCTGGTCAGTATGTTGGCATGACTGAGTGGCCCGAGCTGCCAGGCTGTCAGGCGCCGCTGGGCAAGATCCTGGATATAACCCCGAAAAACCAGCTCTTCAATAATGGGGTAGAGCAGGGCGGGGTAGACAAAGCGTAACGGGTCACGCAGCGGCCAGGCAGGATCGGGTTCGGGTTGAGTGACCGCGTAGAGCACACCCCAGTAGAGCAATGCCACGCCGATTGCCACATAAAACAGCGGGTCTTGCCAGTAACGGGATTTTTTGTCGCCCATGCGCCTATCGTACGTGATTGCCACTCTACAGACATCCACCGGATCGAGTACAATTCCGCACCTGACTTAAACGGGAGAACAGCGATGTACGGATTCAGTGTTCAGGTGTCCTGTGGCTTTGACGAGGCCATTGACAAGGTTACGGAAGCCCTGAAATCAGAGGGCTTTGGCGTGCTGACGGAAATCGATGTCAAGGCAACCCTGAAGAAAAAGATAGATGTAGACCGCAAGCCTTACACGATTCTGGGCGCCTGCAATCCCGGGCTGGCGAATCAGGCGATCAATGCCGATCCCGACATCGGCCTGTTGCTGCCCTGTAACGTGGTGGTCCGGGAGGAGGACAACGGCGCCATTACGGTTGCCTTTATGGACCCCATTGCGGTGATGGGTCTGGTCGAGAAAAACGGGGTTGAGCAGCTGGCCGGTGAAGTGCGCGCTAAACTTGAAAAGGTTCGTGACCTGCTGGGATAGCGGGCTAATTAGTTCAGGCCGCTTTCATGCCCACCAGTATGGCTGCGCGCGCTTCCTCGAACTGGGCGTCAGCTTCTGCGACAACCGGTTCCATGACGTCTACCGACAGTCCGGTCAGCTCCCAGGCGCCGGGTTCCAGTGGCGTTAGCTGTTTGTTGCTGGTGATGGTGCCATGTGCCATGCTGGTAATGACATCAGCCAGGTGAATGACGGCTGTCTCCAGGCGATAGCGTTCGGCAGCCGAAGGCTGGTGGTGGTGCCGGGCAACTTCGATAAAACTTCCCGGCAGCTTCCAGGCGTACATCAACTCTGCACCCACTTCGCCGTGATCAAAGCTGAAAATTTCACGTTCTGCAATGTGCAGCGGCATTGACTGTTCAATGGTGAGTTCCAGTGCCTGCCGCGACCGCTCCGGTTGTTGCCGATACAGGATCAGTGCTCCGACATCGTGCAACAGCCCCATGACAAAACAGCGTTCAGTGTTTGGCGCGCGCAGGTAGCGGGCAAGAATTCTCGCAACGACGCCCGCGTACAGGCTGTGTTCCCAGAATGTTTCCATATTCACAAGCTGGTTGGGTATTTTTTCGAAAGTGCGAATGGCGCTTGCGCCGAGAATCAGGTCGGTCAGTTCCAGTGTGCCTACTATAGTGATGGCGCGGGATATGGTTTCAATGCGTGAGGGGAAACCGAAGAAAGCGCTGTTGACTATTTTCAGGAGTCTCACGCTCAGCGCCGGATCCTGGCTGATGATCTGGCCAATTTCTGATGCCGAGGTGTTGGGGTCATTGAGCAGTTCCACGGCCTTCATGACCACGGAAGGCAGCGAAGCCACTTCAACGGTGTCACTTATCAGCGCTCTGGCGTCGGCTGGCACAGCGCTCATATTACCGAAGTCCGGCATGAGGGGGCATTAAGGCTGGCTTCAATATCCATATTGCTGTCCTGATACTCTGCATGGCTGCCTGAAACAGGCAACAGGATTTGGGCTGCCAGGGTCCAAACTACGCCGGTCTGGAAAAACTGCAAGGACTCAGGCTGGTTCAGACACCCGCGTGTCATCGTAACATGTTGATTGCATAAGGGTAATAAATTTTATCCCGGTCAATTTACAGATCTGGCACAGTCTGCGAAAATAGCACCGGTTTCTGGGCCCTGAATTATTACGGAGAAAATTGATGAAGAAAGTTATTGTAAGCACCATGGCCAGCCTGCTGCTGGTAACCGCCAATATCAGCATGGCTGGCG
>CAZWJB010000096.1:0-5407 GCA_964634485.1 uncultured Thiohalobacter sp.
TGTGCGATGTCATCCAGGAGTTGTCGTATTGTTTCCCCAGGCAATAGCCTTTATCCTTCAGCTCGAATTGTCCTGGGAAATATCCGGAGCCCTGTATGAGCGATGTACTTATGATCCTGCCTGCCAGTGAGTCCACCGGCATCCGGCTGGTCCGCGTTCCTGATGAATTCGAGCAACACGAGGCCTACCGACGCGTTACCGGTCTTGTTGCGGATATAGAGGAAGAAAATCCTGACTACACGTGGGAAGATATCGTCGCGAGCCTGGAAGACCACGGCTTTGAACCGGTGGAGTTCATTCTTGGACCGGTGCTGGACTGAGTTAACGGCCCGATACTACTTTTCGGCGCAGTTCATGCAGCGTGTGTTCGTCGGGTCAACGGAAAGCCGGCGAGTGTCTATCTCTTCACCGCATATAAAGCAGTAACCATAGGCGTCTGATTCAATACGACGCAGTGCGCCATCGATCTTCAGGATCTGTTCCTGACGTCGCCGCGCCGTTTCCAGTGCCATTTGCTGGGCCTGCATGGCATCCATGCGGGAGAGCCTGCCAACCCTGGACTGATCCAGTTCTACAGTTTCACCGATCGCGCTGGATGTTTCCTGCAGTTCCCGAAGTGCAGATTGCAATCCAGTCAGCTTTTGTCTGATTTGTTCCATCTCGTCTTCGTTCATCGGTGTGCCCTGTGTCTTTGCGGTCATATTGCGACTCCATCAGATTCCGATACTTTTCCGGTATCTGAAAAATGTTGGCAATGTTCACAATGACTTGAATTTCCGGAATTTATCCGGTGTTGCGCATGCCGCTGGCGATGGCGTTGATTGAGCGCAGCAACGGCTCCATCCAGCGCGCCTGTTCTTCTTCCCCGGCATCTTCGTCGCGTACGCGGCTTAGCAGCTTGACCTGGATGTGGTTCAGCGGGTCGAGGTAGGGATCGCGGCGTGAGAGTGATAGCGCCAGGACCGGGTTTTCTTCCAGCATGCAGCAGATATCCGCGACCTTTATAACCATTTCCCGGGTTTTGTCGTGTTCCTCGCGGATGCGTTGATACACCGCGGCCGCCTGTGCCTGGTTTTCAGCCAGGGTCGTGTATTCGCGTGCAATGTCCATCTCGGCTTTAGCCAGCGACATCTGGGTATTGCTGAGCATGGCGCGGAAATAGGGCCAGTCGTGGTACATGTGGCGCAGTTTTTCCAGGTTGCCTTCCTGTTGCCGGGTAAATTCCACCAGGGCGCTGCCAATGCCGTACCAGGCCGGTAGTGTATGCCGCGACTGCGCCCAGCCAAATACCCAGGGGATGGCGCGGATGGAGTTTTTTGAGCGGTCCTGTTTCTTGCGGTGGCTGGGGCGCGAACCGATGTTCAGCAGGCCGATCTCCGCTACCGGGGTGGCTTCGTAGAAATAGTCCAGCAGGCCTTCGGTGTGGTCTGTCAGGCCACGATAGGCCTGCTCACCCTGGTGCGCGAGTTGCGTCATGATGGAGGCATATTCTTCGCTGTCTTCGCTGTGCGCCTGTACCACGTTACGGCTGGCTTTCAGCAGGCCGGTAATGCCCATGGACAATTCGTACACGGCGGTTTCTTCGTTGCTGTACTTGTAGGACAGGACTTCACCCTGCTCGGTAAACTTTACCTGGCCGTGCACCGTGCCCGCCGGCTGCGACAGGATGGCGTCATGGGTGGGGCCGCCGCCGCGGCCCAGGGTGCCGCCGCGGCCGTGGAACAGCCGGCATTCGACACCGTGCGCCCTGGAGATGCGGATAATTTTCTGCTGCGCCTGGTACAGGCTCCAGCCGGACGCGAGTATGCCGCCGTCCTTGCAGGAATCGGAGTAGCCCAGCATGATTTCCTGCAGGTTCCCGGATGCCTGCAACAGGCTGCGATACACGGGTTCATCGAGCAGGCGGGTCATGATCTGTTCGATGTGCGCCAGGTCGTCGATGGTTTCGAACAGCGGGCTGATGCGGATATGGCAGAACCATTCGCTGTCCTTGCGGCCAGCCAAATCACACAGGGATGCCAGCCACATCAATTCCAGTACATGGCTGGCGTTGTGGGTCATGGAAATGACGTAGGTGCCGAATGCATTGGCGCTGACCTCGTCCCGCATGTGCGCCATGACATCCAGCACCTGCAATGTTTCTGTGGTCGCTTCGCTGAGTGCACTCCGGTCGATGCTGGCAGCCGGCTGCTCCAGCAAATTGCACAGCAGCTGGATGCGCGCGTCTTCGTCGAGCGCGTTATAGTCACCGGCATTGGCAAGCTGTGTGTGTAGCTCGTGCACCGCTTCGCTGTGTCGTGTCGACTCCTGGCGGATGTCCAGGTGCAGCAGGAAGAAGCCGAAGGTTTCCACCAGCCGGATCAGGTCCAGCAGTTCGCCCTGGGCAATATTCTGGTCACCGTGTGAGTTCAATGAGGCTTCAATCAGCTTCAGGTCATCGAGGAACTCCTGTTCATTGCGATAACGGCAGGGGTAGGCCTCCGGGTCGGCGGATTCCGGGTGATCGATGCGCCTCGCCGTCAGTTCGAGGTTATGCCGCAGGCGGTTGCGCATGATGAACAGCATGCGGCGATAGGGTTCGTGTGAAAAGCGGTCGGGGCGGTCGCCCAGCACCTGCGGGCAACAGCGTACATCGTGCTCCAGCTTGTCCCGGAATGCCTGGCTGGTTTGCACCAGGCGGCTCGAATAGGTCAGGGTGCTGCGCAGTTTTTCCACCCGGCGCAGGTATTCGCCCAGTACCTCGTGCATGTGCATGCGCAAGGCGTACTCGGTAGTCGCCGGCTTTACAAACGGGTTGCCGTCGCGGTCGCCACCGATCCATGAACCGAACTGCAGCAGGCTTGGCAGGTGGATGTCGACACGGCCGTAAACGCGCTGGATGGAGTTGTCGAGATAACGGTACACGCGCGGCACGGCCTGGAACAGGCACTCCCGGAAATAGAATAGCCCGTTGCGGATTTCATCACGCACGCTCGGTTTGTGTACCCGGACCTCGTCCGTTTTCCACAGAATCTGGATCTGGTTACGCAAGGCGTCGACAATGTCGGCGCGTGCCTGTTTTCCCATTCGGGGTCCGTCCAGCTGGTCCGCGGTCACGAAGATGCCGCGCAGGGTATGCATGACAGCACGGCGTTTCGATTCCGTGGGGTGCGCGGTGAACACGGGCAGGTACAGGGCGCGGTCCAGCAGGGTCTGGATCTGTTCGGCGTTGATACCCGAGTCGTGGAATTCACGCAGGGCGTGGTCAAAGGACCCGCGCCACAGGGGGCCGCCCATGCGTACGTGGCGTCGCCGTTCCTTGTGCTGGAAAGCTTCTTCCGCGATATTGACCAGGCTGAAATAGATGTTGAAGGCGCGCACCACGTGATTCAGCGTGGCGGGGTCCAGTTTGTTGATGGTGCTTGCCATGCGCCTGCGCAGCGCCGGGTTGTCTTCCTTGCGCAGGCGAATATAGCCCTTGCGCAGTTTTTCGACTGCCGCGAGCACTTCGTGCCCCGCCTGTGCCGCCAGCACTTCACCGAGCAGGTTACCAAACAGGCGCACGCGGGAGCGCAGCTCCTTGTCGCGGGGTGGTGGGGTCACGCTGTGTTGCACTGGCATATCCATCAATCAGTTATGTTCGTATTCCGCCCTCTGCCCGGGGCAAAGAGACGGCCGTCTGTGAGTTGCAGGGGAAGTCACCCTGGAAACGGGCGCGCCATTATACCTGTTTCGCAAGCAAACGGAGCTGGTGCGGGGGATGGTCGTATAAAGCTTTTGATATCAGCTAGATAACCACATCTGATGCGCTGGAAAAGTGTGCCTCTGCAGGGCTGTCCTGGGCGGGTTGCTGTGGCTCGAGCAGCAGCGCATAGAGATCCGTATAAGCGGCGGCGCTGCGTGTCCAGGAGAAGTCCTCGCGCATGCCGGTCAGCATCAGATTTTTCCATTCATCAGGTCTGGCGTAGAGGTCCAGCGCGCGGTCAATGGCCTGCAACAGATCATGGCTGTTGGCGTTTTCAAAAACAAAACCGGTGGCTCTGTGCCGCGATAGATTGGCACTGGTGGCGTCCACCACCGAATCGGCCAGTCCGCCGGTATTGCGCACTATGGGAGGTGTGCCGTAGCGCAGGCTGTAGAGCTGATTCATGCCGCAGGGCTCAAACCGGGACGGCATAAGGAAGCTGTCCGAACCCGCCTCAAGCAGGTGGGCCAGTTTCTCGTCGTAGTCGATATGTACACCGATGTGTTCGGGGTATTTCCTGTGGGCCTGGCGTAAAGCCTGTTCCAGCTCCCGTTGACCGGTCCCCAGGATTACCAGTTGCATCTGACGCTGTAACAGCTCCGGAACCAGTTGCAGGATCAGGTCGATGCCTTTTTGTTCGACCAGACGGCCGACGTGGCCGAACAGCGGAAGTCCGGGTTCGACGGGCAGCCCGAAGGCCTTTTGTAATTCGCGTTTGTTTTCAAGTTTTGCCGCCGGCCGGCGCGCGGTGTAGGTGTAAGGCAGTGATGAATCGCTGCCCGGGTTCCACACCTGGTAATCGACGCCGTTGAGAATGCCGGTGAGATTGTTCTTGCGGTGTTCCAGCAGGCCTTCCAGTCCGCAGCCAAACTCCGGGGTACGGATTTCCCGCGCATAGGTCGAGCTTACTGTGGTGATGCGGTCAGCGAATACCAGTCCGCCCTTGATGAAGGACAGCTGCTGGTGGAATTCCAGTTTGTCCATGGACCACCAGTGGTCCGGCAACTGCAGGGCCTGGAACCGGTCCCGGCCAAACAGGCCCTGGTACGCCAGGTTATGGATCGTGAACAGTGTTGCCGGCCGCGCCTTCTCCAGCGACAGCAAGGCGGGTACCAGCCCGGTCTGCCAGTCGTTGCAGTGAACGATATCCGCTTGCCACTCCAGTCCGGCGTGGTTCATGGCGACGCTGCATACGGCACGCGCAAATAGCGCGAAACGCTCGGCATTGTCCGGCCAGTCACTCCCTTGCGGCGAGCAGTAGGGCCCGCCAGGACGATTAAAGTATTGCGGGGCATCGACCAGGTACAGGCGCACCCGGGTATGCGGCAGCCAGCCTTGCAGCAGGCGAACCGGCGTTGTCGCTCCGGGCAACTCAAGTTCGGCAGCGGGTTTCAGCTTGCCGGCGTTGGCAACGGCTGCGGGATAGGCGGGCAGAATCAGACGGATTTCCTGTTGCGAATTTTTTATGGCGCGCGACAGACTGCCGGCTACATCGGCAAGGCCGCCGGTTTTGATGAGGGGATGCGCCTCACTGGCGGCAAACAGAATGTCCATGGCTGGTAACCGGTCCTTTTATGAGGTAGGTTGCGTTAACACGCAGCCAGCGTCAAGCGGTTGCGCCGGTAATCAGATTCCCGGGTCTTGTGCCGGTTAAATTGAAAAAGGGTCTGGCTTAAACATGGA
>CAZWJB010000097.1:0-5392 GCA_964634485.1 uncultured Thiohalobacter sp.
GTGAATACTCCACCGGCTAAAGCCGGTGGCTTCGAGTTACGGCTAAAAGCCGGATTGATCGGCCATTCGGCCGCCTGGTATGGGCAATGCGTTTGTTTTGGGCTTCGCTGCGCTCAGCACCAACCTACTTGTCCGTCGCCTGAAGGCGGGGGGTTTACAGATCCCCTATCGGGACTCTAAACTAATACAAGCTGGTTAATGGTCACCTCACCTGACAACTGGCCCACCCCGCTTCTTCCGCCCTCCTCCCTTACCACGCTTTCCCGTTACCGGCGCATCCGGCAATCCGGTATGCCGGGTACGAAAGGTCTTGCCCTTGTCGGCCTTGCCGCGCTGGCCTTCCTGCGCATCGCCGGTACCGCGTGGCTGCCAGGTGGGTACGAGGTGTTTCTTGCCGTTGCCGATCAGGTCGGCGCGGCCCATCCGTTTCAGGGCATCGCGCAACAGCGGCCAGTTGTTGGCGTCGTGGTAGCGCAGGAAGGCCTTGTGCAGACGGCGCATGCGCAGGCCTTTGGGGATCGGCACGGTTTCGCTGTTGCGGCGTATGCGGCGTAGTGGATTCCTGCCGGAGTGGTACATGGCAGTCGCCGTTGCCATGGGGGACGGCAGGAAGTTCTGCACCTGGTCGGCGCGGAAACCATTGCGCTTCAGCCACAGGGCGAGGTTCATCATATCCTCGTCGGTGGTACCGGGGTGCGCGGCAATAAAATAAGGGATCAGGTATTGCTCCTTGCCCGCTTCTCTGGAGAATTTCTCGAACATGGTCCTGAAGGCGTGGTAGGCGCCCATGCCGGGCTTCATCATTTTCGACAGTGGCCCGTCTTCGGTATGTTCCGGCGCAATCTTCAGGTAGCCACCGACATGGTGGGTGACCAGTTCCTTTACGTACTCCGGTGATTGCACGGCAAGGTCGTAGCGCAGCCCGGAAGCTACCAGCACCTTCTTTATACCCGGCAATTCACGCACGCGCCGGTATAACCGAATCAGTGGTGCGTGATCGGTCTTCAGGTTGGAACAGATGCCGGGGTACACGCAGGAGGGTCGCCGGCAGGCTGCCTCGATCTTCGCACTCTTGCAGGCCAGCCGGTACATGTTGGCGGTAGGGCCACCGACATCGGAAATCACGCCGGTAAAGCCGGGCACGTTGTCGCGAATGGCTTCGATCTCGCGCACAACGGAGTCTTCCGAACGGTTCTGGATGATGCGCCCTTCGTGCTCGGTGATGGAGCAGAAGGTACAGCCGCCGAAACAGCCGCGCATGATGTTGACCGAAAAGCGGATCATCTCGTAGGCGGGAATGCGTTCGCCGTTGTACATCGCGTGCGGCTGGCGCGTGTAAGGAAGTTCGAACACGCGGTCCAGTTCTTTGGTACCAAGCGGAATCGGCGGCGGGTTGAGCCACACGTCACGCTTGCCATGGCGTTGCACAATGGCGCGCGCATTGCCCGGGTTGGTTTCCAGATGCATGACCCGCGAGGCGTGCGCATACAGCACCGCATCCTGCTTTACCGCATCATAGGGCGGCATGCGGACAAAGCTGCGTTCGCGATCGATACGCGGCCGGCGCAATACAGGGACGGCAACCTCACTTTCAGGCGGTGAGGTGGTGTCGCACGGTTTTCCCTGTAGCTGCGAAGCATACGGGTCGGGATGCGGATCCACCTTGCCCGGCGCGTCGATGTCCTGCGAATCGATTTCGACCCAGTCTTCGGGAATAGCGTTGGTAACAAACCCGGTGCCGCGAATATCGCGCAGCTGTTCCACCGCTTCACCGGCCGCCAGCCGGTGTGCAATCTCCACGATCTGGCGTTCGCCATTACCGTACACCAGCAGATCAGCTTTTGCATCCAGCAATACCGAGCGGCGCACCTTGTCTGACCAGTAGTCGTAGTGGGCGATGCGGCGCAGGCTGGCCTCGATACCGCCGATCACCAGCGGCACACCGGAAAACGCCTCGCGGCAGCGTTGCGCATATACCAGTACCGATCGATCCGGGCGACTGCCACCCTTGCCGCCCGGTGTGTAGGCGTCGTCGGAGCGCACCTTGCGGTCCGAGGTATAGCGGTTGACCATGGAATCCATGTTGCCGGCCGTGACCCCCCAGAACAGGTTGGGCCGGCCCAGCTGTGCAAAGTCATCGACGCGGGTCCAGTCCGGCTGGGCAATAATGCCGACGCGGAAACCCTGCGCTTCCAGCACCCGGCCGATTACCGCCATACCAAAGCTGGGATGATCGACGTAGGCGTCGCCGGTGACCAGGATGATGTCGCAGGAATCCCAGCCCAGATCGTCCATCTCCTCGCGCGAGGTCGGCAGCACCGGCGCCACGCCGAAACGCTGCGCCCAGTACGGGCGGTAGGAGAACAGGGATTTGGCCTTGAACATAGCGGAGACCTGCGCGGCAACCGCCGCGGTACAGTAAACGTTCGGCAGTATATCAGCTTACGGCCTGCCAGGCTGACGCAACCACCTGATTTCGGCATGGTTATCCGTCAGCCGCGTTGGCACACCGCGCTGGAACTCGCGGCGCATGGGTGTATATTACCTGTTGGTCAGGAGGGCATACATGGACATACTGTTTTGCACCAGCGAGGCCTATCCACTCATCAAGACAGGCGGGCTTGCAGACGTCAGCGGCAGCCTCCCCAAAGCCCTGTGCGAACTCGGCAACGACGTGCGCATCATCCTGCCGGCTTATCCTGAAGTACTGGAGCGCTCGGTGGGACTGAGCTCGGTGGCCGAACTCACGCTCATCGGCGCAACCGAACCGGTGGAGATTCTCGCAGGCAAACTTTGCGGCAGCAACGTCGGTCTTTACCTGGTCAATTCACCGGCACACTTCCGCCGCCCGGGGAACCCCTATGTGCAGGATGACGGCAGCGACTGGCCGGACAACGCAGAACGGTTCGCGCTTTTTGCCCGTGCCATCGTGGCGCTGGCCCTGGGTCAGGCCGATACTGACTGGACACCCCAACTGGTGCATTGCAATGACTGGCAGACCGGCCTGGTGCCCGCGCTGCTATCGCAGCACGAGGTGCGCCCGGCCACCCTGTTCAGCATCCACAACCTGTCCTACCAGGGGCTGTTTCCCGCCGAGACCTTTGCCGCCCTTAAACTCCCCGACAGCCTGTGGTCGATGGACGGTCTGGAGTTCCATGACAGACTGTCCTTTATCAAGGGCGGTATCGCCTGTGCCGACCAGGTAACCACAGTCAGCCCGACCTATGCGCGGGAAATCCGCAGCAGTACCTTCGGCTATGGGCTGGAAGGCTTGCTGCAACACCGGTCAGCCAGCCTGACCGGCATACTGAACGGTATGGATGGCGATACCTGGAATCCTGCCACCGACAGTTTCATTGAGAGAACCTATAACATCCACCACCTGCAGCACAAGCTCGCCAACAAGCTGGCCCTGCAGCGCGACCATGGTCTGCCGCAGAGGGCGCAACCCCTGTTACTGGGTTACATCGGCCGGCTGGTGGAACAGAAGGGGGTCGACCTGATACTCGGCATCCTCGACGCACTGTTCCAGCATCCGGTTCAGCTGGTGGTGCTCGGCAACGGAGAACGGGGGCTTGAAAAGCGCCTTGAAGACGCAGCGCAACGTTATCCTGACCAACTGGCAGTGCACGTTGGCTATAACGAGCGGCTTGCGCACCGTATCGAAGCCGGCGCCGACTGCCTGTTGATGCCTTCGCGTTACGAACCCTGCGGTCTCAACCAGATGTACAGCCTGGCCTACGGCACCGTACCGATTGTGCACCGCACCGGGGGCCTGGCCGATACCGTTATCGATCTGAATGAAACCACTGCCAGCAACTATACCGCCACCGGCTTCAGCTACGATGACGAAACGCCGGAGGCTGTTCTGGATACCTGTGTTCGCGCCTGCTCCTATTTTCAGGCCAGCCGGATCGACTGGTGGAAACTGGTCATCACCGGCATGAAAAAAGATTTCTCATGGCCGGCCAGTGCTGCACAGTATCTCGAACTGTACCGGCGTATGTGCAGTGTGGAGGATAGTGCCCGGGATAATCCGCAACTCGAGTCGTTGCCAGTTGGCGCAGCGCTGGTAGACGCAGCAACGCAGGAAACACGCGTACACTAGGCAGGCCGAGTCAGGCCCTGGAAACAAACTCCCGGGTCTCGGTATTAATCTTTATTTTTTCACCCGGCGTCAGATATTCAGGCACCTGCACCACCAGTCCGGTGCTGAGTGTTGCCGGCTTGGTGCGTGCCGACGAAGATGCCGCTTTCATCGCCGGCGCACAGCCCTCAATCTCCAGAACAACGGTAGCGGGCAACTCGATACCCAGCAGGACGTTGTCGCTGATCAGCGCTGATATCCCTTCCAGGCCATCGCTCAGAAAAGGCAGTTCATCAGCCACCGCTTCGTCAGCCAGGGTGTACTGTTCGTAGCATTCGGCATCCATGAAGGTACAGCCGTCGGCATCCCGATACAGCAGCTGTACGGCGCGGCGGGAAATGTCGACCTGCTCGATATTCTCCTCACCCTTGAAACTGCGCTCGAATTTCCGCCCCGAGGACACGTCCTGCCCCCTGATCTTGTACAGCGTGTTGCCGCTGCGTGACGAAGGCGCCTGCACCTGCACGTGTTTCACCATGATATTCTGGCCCCCCATGCGGAAAACCAGACCTCTTTTCAACTCGTTTGCTTTCATATACCGTTATTCTAGCAACAAACATTTCCCGGACACACGCTTTCCTCTACCATAACGCCGGTTTCAGACTTTGAAGGATTCGAGAGTGCAGGATTTTTTCCCCGGCCAACGCTGGATCAGCAGCGCCGAACTACAGATGGGCCTGGGCACTGTCATGAAAGTGGAACACCGCACCGTGACGATGCTTTTTCTTGCCACCGGTGATATCCGTACCTACGCCAAACAGACCGCACCGCTGTCACGGGTAAGCTTCGTCCCCGGCGATACCGTACTGGACCATGAAGGCCGTGGACTGATTATAGAATCAGTATCAGAACAGGATGGACTTCTGACCTACGCAGGTACTGACGAAGACGGCAACCCGGCACAACTTGAAGAAGGCCGGCTGAACAACTTCATCCAGCTGAACCGCCCCACCGAACGCCTGTTCAGTGGACAGATTGACAAAGACGCCTGGTTCGAGCTGCGCTACCAGTCGTTACAGCAGTTGAACCGGCTGGCACATTCCGATCTGTACGGTTTGACCGGCTGCCGTACCAGCCTTATCCCCCATCAGCTGTATATCGCCCACGAAGTCGCCAACCGCTACGCACCTCGCGTTTTGCTGGCCGACGAAGTCGGCCTCGGCAAAACCATCGAAGCCGGTCTGATCCTGCACCACCAGTTATTGACCGAACGTGCCAGACGAGTACTGATTGTGGTTCCGGAAA
>CAZWJB010000098.1:0-5344 GCA_964634485.1 uncultured Thiohalobacter sp.
TGGCACTGCCGGATCCCGGCTATGTGCTGCTGGGTTACGGGAAGTACAGTGTTGAAACATCATTGCTCGTATTAGTCGTGGTGTTGGGCCTGCTGTATCTGGGATTGCGTCTGCTTGCCGGCCTGTGGCACGTACCGGCAAAGCTGCAATATTGGGGAGGCGAGCGCCACAACCGGCGTTTACAGCGTCTTTTCAATGGCGCCGTCATCGACCTGGCGGAAGGCCGGCTGGAGCGTGCTGAACGCCGCCTGGGGCGAGTGGTAAAATCGCGCCAGGCGCCACTGCAGGCTTACCTGTCTGCGGCGCGCATCGCCGGCCAGTCGGGTGCCGATGAGCGCCGTGATACTTACCTGGAGCTTGCCCGGCAGCGCAACCCGGGCGCAGAAATAACCGTTGCACTTACCCGGGCAGAGATACTGCTGTCGGCCTCGCAACTGGAACAGGCGCAGACGGTACTCACACGACTGCATAATACGACGCCTCGTAACAGCCAGGTACAGCGTCTGTTGATGCAGCTCTATGTGCAACAACAGGACTGGCAACAGTTGCGTGACCTGTTACCCGAGTTGCGCCGCAGTCAGGTATTGAACGACCATCAGTGGCAGCAGTTGGCAGTTAAGGTCTACCGGGAACGTGTGCTGGCACTTTCTTCAAGTAGTGATCCGGAGACGCTGACAGCGGGCTGGAAACAGTTACCGCCACCGGTGCAGCAGGATGAAGGCCTGCTGGCGGTTTATATCGAGCAGCTGGTGCGCCTGGGTGAGCATGAACAGGCCGAGCAGTTACTGGGCAGCCGGATCAGGGACGGCTGGAACCAGCGCCTGGTTTATCTGTATGGCGAATTGCAGAGCGTGAATGCACCTGCGCAGCAGGCCCTGGCCGAACGCTGGCTTGAGCAGCATCGGCAGGATCCGGTATTGTTGCTCAGCCTGGCAAAAGTCAGTTTGCGTAATCAGCTGTGGGGCAAGGCGCGTAGCTATCTCGAAGCCAGTATTGATCTGCAGCCGAGTGCGGAAGCGTACCGTTTACTGGGTAAACTGCTGGAGCAGCTGGAAGAGCCGGATAAAGCGGCTGAGTGTTACCGCAAAGGGGTGGAATTGCCGGGACAGGCTATGCCCGGAACAGCGTTAGCGGACAGTGAGTCGACACAGGCGGCGAATGTGATTTCGGTCAACTGCTCTGCCTGATCTTGTCCAGCACGTCTTTCGCGAATTCAAAAGCATCGGAATATATATGGTCGAGATGTGCGCCATGTGTTACCAGGGCCGGGGTAGCGGTTTCGATCATCGCTGGCGGGCCGCTCATATAGACATCAAAATCACTGAGGTCTGGGTAACGGCTGACAAGAATCTCGTGTACCCGCCCGGTTGCACCACCCTGCCGCTGGTCATCAGGTTCAGGTTCTGACAGTACCGGGGTATAGGTGAAATTCGGGAATTGCTTCTGCCACTCCCGTGGCAGCTCATCCATGTACAGGTCGCGCAGGGCGCGCACACCCCAGAACAGATGTATGGGCCTGTCCAGGCCGATATAGAATGCATGTTCGAGCATGCCTTTAAGGGGGGCGAATCCGGTACCGCCGGCCATCATCAGCAGTGGGCGCTGCGAGTCTTCGCGAAGGTAAAAAGAGCCCAGTGGCCCTTCGATACGCAATAGCGCACGGTCTCTCATTTCTTCAAAGACATGCCCGGTAAAAGAGCCACCGGGCACATGCCGGATATGCATTTCCAGGTGTTCGTCATGGTGAGGCGCGTTGGCGATGGAAAAGGCGCGTCGGCGACCGTCCTTGAGGATAAACTCAATGTATTGTCCGGCGAGGAATTGCAGGCGTTCGCTTTCCGGCAGTTTGAGGCGTACCAGCATAACGTCGTGTGACAGGCGTTCCAGTTGCTCCGCCCGGCACGGCAGGATTTTGATGCTGATATCCTTTTCGGCCTGGACTTCGCGCACACTGATGACCAGGTCGCTTTGCGGATGGGACTGGCAAATGATGACTTTGCCGGTTGCATCTTTACCGGCAAGCGCTTCGGGCTCACCATCCGGATAGAGGACGCTGCCCGATTCCAGTGTCGCCACGCAGGATCCACAGGCGCCGTTGCGGCAACCATAGGGTAGCACGACACTGTGGCGCAGCGCGGCTTCCAGAACGGTTTCCCCGCTCTCTACCGGAAAACAATGACCAGTGGATTTTATTTCGACCTGGAACGCCATGTAGTTTTCCAATAGCGAAAGATTCGCATTCTCGTTCATTTCCCGTGCAGGGTAAACGTATGATTGCTGTTGTATTTATCAGGCTGGCTGTCGTAAGGGTTTCTTGTTGCTGAGAATCAGGTTCTCGATAGGTGCAGGTTTGGCGATAGTGTAGCCCTGTGCGAAATCCACGCCGATAACGTCCAGTGCGTCCAGTGTTGCCTGGTCCTCGACGAACTCGGCGATGGTTTTCATACCCATTGCTTGACCGATCTGGTTGACGGCTTCGACCATGGCGCGGTCAATCGGGTCGCGTACCAGGTCGCGGACATAACTGCCGTCAATTTTAAGGTAATCGACCGGCAGATTTTTCAGATACTGGAACGAAGACATCCCGTTGCCAAAGTCATCCAGCGAGAACTTGCAGCCCATGCCCTTGAGGATGCGGATAAACCGGGTAGCGTCTTCCAGGTTGGCAATAGCTGCAGTTTCGGTGATCTCGAAATTGATGTTCTCTGGATCTACCGATGATTCATCGATGAGGCCAATCACAAAATCGAGAAAGGAGTCTGAAGACAGGGATTGTCCGGACAGGTTAATAGCCAGCTGATGAATTGTCAGCGACGGACCGGTGTTTTCTACCAGCCACTGAAAGGTGTTGCGTATAACCCAGCGGTCGATATCGGGCATGAGGCCAAACTGTTCAGCAGCTCCAAGGAACATGCCCGGCCTCAGCAGCTTACCGTCCTCATCAAGCATGCGCAGCAGTACTTCGTGATGGTGTGCTTCGGGTCCACTGCTGCCGACCGCAACGACAGGTTGCTGGTACAGGCGGAAGCGGTTTTCCTTCAGTGCCTGGCGGATACGGTTGACCCAGAGCATATCACTGCGACGGCGCTGTAGTTCGGTATCATCTGCTTCGTACACGTGTACCCGATCCCTGCCGTGCTCCTTGGCTGCATAACAGGCGACATCAGCCGCGCTGAGCGCTTCGGTTACATCGTGCGTGTCAGTCGATATGGGCACAACGCCAATACTGACGCCCACTTCGAATGTCTTGCCCTCCCAGATAAAATGGTGGTTACGTACTGTTTCGCGCAGCTTCGAAGCCAGGCGATGGGCGTCTTCTACGCTGCAGTTTTGCAGCAACACACCGAATTCGTCACCGCCGAGCCTGGCGATAGTGTCGCTGTTTCTTAGTTCGTCCTGCAGTTTGTGGGCCAGCTGACGCAGCAGTTGGTCGCCCGCAATATGCCCACAGGTGTCGTTGACCAGCTTGAATTGGTCGAGATCCATATAGCATAGTGTGACCGGCTGATTTTGTACCTTCGCCTTTTTCAGCGCATTATGCAGGCGCAATTCGAACTCACTGCGGTTGTACAGACCGGTCAGGGAATCATGTTTGGCCTGGTAGGAGAGTCGGCGGGTCAGCTCCCGGGTCTGGCTGACATCCTCGAAGACCAGCACTGCGCCGATTGTGTTCCCGGAGTTGTCCCTGATGGGAGCTGCGTTTTCCTCAATTGGAATTTCGTCACCATTGGGTTTGACCAGGACACGCTCCGTTATGGCACGGGTGACGGTGTCATCACGCAGGCACTGCAGCACCGAGGAGTCTGTTTTTTCCCCGCTGCTTTCATCAACCAGATCAAGAATGTTACCGATAGGCTGTCCGGTGGCTTCCCGCTGTGAATGGCCGGACAGTGACTCGGCGATCGGGTTCATATAGCGAACGCGTCCGGATTTGTCGGTGGTGATTACACCCTCGGCAATGGAATGCAGGGTGACTTCTGCGCGTTCCTTTTCCTCGTACAGGGCATGTTCGGAGGCATGCGCACGGTCGAGTGCAGCAACCAGTTCTTTCTGGCGCAGTGTCAGATTGTCCAGTGCGCGATTGATGAACCTGGCCAGATATCCGAATTCATCGTTACGTGTCTCGTTGAATCTTGAATTGTGCCTCTCGCTGAAAGTTTGTGCTGTTGCTACCATCTGGGTTATAGGGGTCGACAGCAGCCTTTTCAGAATCCACTGCAGGACCATGCCGAAAAAAAACACCAGCAGCCCCGTTTCCAGCATCAGGCGTTTTTTCTGTGGTGCCAGAATTTTATCAACGGCATTTAGCCAGATAGTGGCGACCACCTCTGTAGAAATGTATCCAGTACCGGAATGATTCGGCATGGGGAAGACGCTGGTGTAGCTTTCGAACCTGCCACCCGATTCGCCGACCAGCACAGAGTCCATTTCATACTCAAGGGACAGGCCTGAGATATTGGTGCTGTCCACGATCCGGCGCAGCTGGTTCTGTAATCTGACGGGGGTTACGCCGGGGTTTTGTGACAGCAGGAACTGGGTATCGAGTACCGCCTGGCGCATGGTGGTTTCATTATATCGTTGCAGGTCATTTTGCATCCAGCGCATGGTTTCTGCAACCAGCACCAGGCCGATAGCCACCAGGCCCCAGAAGACGATACCGGTGATCTTTAGTGGCAGTCCGACACGGGTGCCATGCCGGAGTGAATCCTGCTGCGGTTTGTCTATTTCAGGCCGATCCATTTCATTGCCAGAAACATCGGGCATACCCCGCTGACACCTGCACCGAGAATAGCAAAACTCATGAACCATGGGAAAAACCAGAGTGCATCGGGATAGGCAAATGTGCTGATAAGCAGCATGGTTGCCACAAATAGCCGAAAGCCGCGTTCTGCTTCAAATGACGTGTGGGCTCGAAACTGAATGCCCAGAGAACCTTCATCCGGATCGCCGTCATTATCATAGCGTAGTCGTGATACCAGGAGGGGAATGCGAAGGTTGGTGATGGCTTCAAATGCTGCCAGGCCTGCCAGCGCATAAACGGCCTGATTGACATCGAAGTACAGGGCTAGCAGAAGCGTTGCCCCGAAGATCGTTCTGTAGAGTCGATTACTCACGCTGTGTGCTCCTGGCGACCATGCTCTGGATACTTTAAATATGACTGCTTATAGTTTTGCGGCAGGCAGCCAGCGGAGTTTAGGCCGTAATGCCCGGTAAAGACGATCGTCTCTTGCCGGTTAGTCTTTTACATTCAAAAAGATATGTCTTTCGTGCGTCTGGCGGAGCATGGCGCAGCTCCAGTCTACCCTCTTCCACCTGGCTGCGGGCCTGGCAAATGAGGCTACCC
>CAZWJB010000099.1:0-5256 GCA_964634485.1 uncultured Thiohalobacter sp.
CGCAGAGCTCAAGGATATACTCCCGTCCCGCTCTCTGTGATACCGGGCACAGCTGACATGTCTATTTTCGTTTGAGCAGTACATATACGGCACCCGTGCCGCCGTCACATGCCCGTGCAGAGCAGTAGGCGAGCACCTCATCCCGTTGCTGCAACCAGTGGCCGACCTTTTGTTTCAGGACCGGACCGCGATGCCTTGATCCGAGTCCCTTGCCGTGAATGATACGCGCGCACTGAATGCGCCGCCGCTGGCATTCGTGCAGGAAACCTGCAACCGCGTTGCGGGCGATCGGAACTGTCATGCCGTGCAGGTCCAGTTCAGCATCCACCATAAACATGCCACGCCGGAGTTTCTTCAGCGTCCGGTGCTGCAGGCCGGGACGGATATAGAGCAGTTCCTCACCGGTCTCGATATCGGCGGGATCAAAATGCTCGGACAGCATGTCACGCAGTGCTTCTGCCTCGTCCAGTTCCCGGAATACAGGCCGGGGACTGACGGGCCGCCGTGCGGGTAATATACGGTCATGCGCCATCCGTTTGACCTTGCCCACGCTGCTGCGGAACAGCTGGATGTCCTCTCTGCCGGGTTTTTTCATACCCTGACGGTAAGGATAAATTCCCGATCATTCAAATCATTTTTTGCGGGAAAGGTAATGGGCGGCGCGGCTTAACTCCGGTATTATCCGTTTTCCATGCATATTCTGATCAGTAATGACGATGGCTATCGCGCCCCCGGACTGCGTTGCCTGGCGGATGCACTGCAGGCGGTGGCTGATGTTACCGTGGTGGCCCCCGACCGGGACCGCAGTGGCGCCAGTAATTCGCTGACGCTGGACAACCCGCTCCGAACGCGCAAGGTAGAGAATGGCTATACCTGCGTCGAAGGCACGCCGACCGATTGTGTTCACCTCGCCATCACCGGGCTGCTCGAGCAGGAGCCGGACATGGTGGTATCCGGGATTAATGCCGGCGCCAACCTGGGTGACGATGTTATCTATTCCGGTACCGTCGCGGCGGCGATGGAGGGCCGTTTTCTGGGGCTGCCCGCTATTGCGGTGTCGCTGGTGTCAACCCGCGTGGCCCGCTTTGATACCGCAGCCCGGGTGATTCTGGCATTGCTTGAGCGACTCAAGTGCGAACCGGTCCCGCCGGAAACCATCCTTAACGTCAATGTTCCGGATCTTCCGTTCGAAGAGCTGCAGGGCTGGCAGGTGACGCGCCTGGGGCACCGACACAAGTCAGAGCCGGTGATTCGCGAGACCGATCCGCGTGGCCGGCCGATTTACTGGGTCGGTCCGGCCGGCAGCGAGCAGGATGCCGGGCCGGGCACGGATTTTTACGCGGTGCGTAACGGCTTTGTATCGGTGACACCGATTCACGTGGACCTGACCCGCTATGATGTGCTGGACCAGGTCAGCTCCTGTCTGGGTGAAAGTATCGGCACATGATAAAGTCTCAGGGTATAGGCATGACCTCGCAGCGTACGCGCGATCGTCTGGTGCAGCGCCTGCGTTCCGAAGGAATCGGGAATCCCGCCGTGCTGGAAGCTATCAGGGCAACGCCGCGCCACCTGTTTGTCGATGAAGCACTGGCGAGTCGTGCCTATGAAGATACCGCGCTGCCGATTGGCCTCGGACAGACCATTTCCCAGCCGTATATCGTGGCGCGCATGACAGAACTGCTGCTGGATGTAGAGCCGCGCAAGGTGCTCGAAGTGGGTACAGGTTCCGGTTACCAGGCGGCAGTACTTGCCACGCTGGTCGACAAGGTCTATTCCACTGAGCGTATCGAAGCGCTGGCCAGCCAGGCGCGTCAGCGCTTCCGCAAACTGGGTTACCGGAATGTGCGCGTGCAACACAGTGACGGCACTCTGGGCTGGCCCCAGTTCGGGCCCTTTGATGCGATTGTCGTGACCGCCGGGGGCGAAGATATTCCCAAATCCTTGCTGGAACAGCTGACAGTGGGTGGGCGTCTGGTTATGCCGCTGGGTGGCAGGACAGAGCAGACTCTGGTCACTGTCACCCGCACGCCGACGGTGTACGAGCGGGAGGATTTTGAACCCGTCATTTTCGTTCCCCTGATTGGAGGCGCCGGTTGATGGGCCTGTTTACGCGCCTCTACGATATGACCCTGAAGTGGTCGCGTCATCCTAACGCGGCACGTTATCTCGGTGCCCTGAGTTTTGCGGAGTCGTCGTTTTTCCCGGTTCCACCGGACGTTATGCTCATGCCAATGAGCCTTGCCAGACCGGAGCGCGCCATGCACTTCGCAACCATTACCACGCTGGCATCGGTAGCCGGCGGTATGGCGGGATATGCCATCGGTTATTTTGGCCTGGACCTGATCGCACCTTTAATCGAGGAAGGGGGGCGCTGGGCTTCCGCCTACAGCAAGGCCTCCAGCTGGTTTCAGGAATGGGGCTTCTGGGCGATATTGATCGCCGGCTTCTCGCCTATCCCGTACAAGGTGTTTACCATTGCGGCCGGCGCACTGGCGATGGCCTTTGCGCCCTTTGTTCTGGCGTCAGCCGTGGGGCGGGGCGCGCGCTTTTTCCTGGTAGCAAGCCTGCTGTCCTGGGGCGGCGCGGCAATGGAGCAGCGTATTCGCCGGTATGTCGAACGCATTGGCTGGGGACTGATCGGGCTGGGGGTTGTGGCGTATCTGGTTATCCGCGCATAAGGACGGGTTGAGACGAGGCTGGCTGCTGTTATTGTGCCTGTTGTCGTCCTGCGCTTCGGAACCGATAAAAGCACCGGTCGGTGACCACAGCCAGCGGCCTGTCAGGAGCCCGGACAGTCACCGTGTACGGCAGGGTGATACCCTGTACTCGATTGCCTTTCTCTATGGCTATAGCGTGGATGAGCTGGTCGTCTGGAATGGTCTGCACAAGCCCTACACCATCTTCAGGGGTCAGCAACTGCGGCTCAGCCCGCCACCCGTCAAGGCGAAAAAATCACCGCCCAAACCACCCGCCAGAAAAATCCCGCGGGCCAGCCAGCCAAAGCCTTACTATCCGCCAGCCAGGCCCAAAGCGGTGCCGCCTGCTGCAGACAGGGTCAGGGCGGAGCCCACCGTTACCACCCGTGCCCTGCCGGCTACCAGCAAGCGCGTGATCTGGTCCTGGCCGGTAAAAGGCAGGCTGATCAGTCGTTACGATGCCAAAAGCGCAGGTAAAAAAGGGATAAATATTGCGGGAAAAACCGGTGACCCCGTGCGTGCGGCGGCGGCTGGCAAGGTGGTTTACTCCGGGAGTGGACTTAGTGGCTACGGAAGGCTTATCATCGTCAAGCATAATAAAGACTTTCTGAGTGCTTACGCGCATAACCGGAAGTTGATTGCCACGGAAGGGCAATGGGTAAATAAGGGCGAGATCATCGCCCGCATGGGGCGCAGCGGTACGGACAGGACCCGGTTGCATTTCGAAATCCGCAAGAAGGGCCGCCCGGTAGATCCACTACGCTATCTGCCCAAACGGTAGTTGCCATAGCACCCGGAAATACCAGTGACAGTTGGTTCATTGATGGATCAACCAGAGGAGGGGTGTATATGGCCAGAAAATGCCAGAGCCCGAACGGGGCGCAGAAGGTATCCAGAATCCATGCCGTAACTCCGTTGGTATCTTCACGACCAGCGACTGCAGCAGATTCCCGTGTACCGCCCGAAACAAAGTCACATTTCGACGCAACCCGTATGTATCTTAACGAGATCGGCTTCTCACCTTTACTAAGTGCGGAAGAGGAAGTCTATTACTCGCGCCTCGCGCAAAAGGGTGACGATAGTGGTCGCCAGCGCATGATTGAAAGCAACCTGCGGCTGGTGGTCAAAATTGCACGACGTTATATCAACCGTGGTCTGGCCCTGCTGGACCTGATCGAGGAAGGCAACCTCGGGTTGATCCGTGCGGTCGAAAAATTCGATCCTGAGCGCGGCTTTCGATTTTCCACCTACGCCACCTGGTGGATCCGGCAAACCATCGAACGCGCCATTATGAACCAGACGCGTACCATTCGCCTGCCGATACATGTCGTCAAGGAGCTGAACAGTTATCTGCAGGCAGCACGTCGCCTGGCCCAGTCACTGGACCACGAACCCAATGCTGAAGAGATAGCCGACCTGCTGGATAAACCGCTGAAAGACGTAAAGCGCATACTCAAACTTAATGAGCGTGTGACCTCGGTTGATACCCCCATCGGCGGCAGGGACTCGGACAGGACGCTGATCGATGCCATACCGGATGAAAGCAATCCCGATCCCAGCGATCTGTTGCAGGATGCGGACGTGCTCTCCAATCTGGAAATATGGATCGCACAGTTGTCGGAAAAGCAGCGCGAGGTGGTAGAGCGCCGCTTTGGTTTGCACGGCTACAAGATTTCCACGCTGGAAGAAGTCGGCCAGGAAATCGGCGTCACCCGTGAACGCGTGCGGCAGATACAGATGGATGCCCTGAAACGCCTGCGTGAAATACTGGAAAGTGAAGGGTTCTCTTCCGACTCGCTGTTCGGTTAACCGAGCAGCAGGGCGGCAACCACGCGGCGACTTTCAGACAGCAGTAT
The DNA here is from genome assembly GCA_964634485.1 of uncultured Thiohalobacter sp. Taxonomy (GTDB): domain Bacteria; phylum Pseudomonadota; class Gammaproteobacteria; order DSM-19610; family DSM-19610; genus Thiogranum. Next base: position 4,553 of record CAZWJB010000099.1, read on the forward strand.
ATTGTAGGTGCGGCAAGCCGCGGCAGTATCCATGACTTCGAGGCCGGTGCCGGTCGCCAGCACGTAGGCGCTCAGCTGTGCAGACGGGAAACACAGCCGGGCACCGGTTCCAAGTAGTATAATTTCCGCTTGCAGGGCCAGGATGCTGTCAAAATCCTGCCCGGTGATGTCCGTGACCTGCTGTGGTTGCCAGTCCGGGATCACGCGTTCCGGTGTCAGTATCAGGCTGCGTTGGTAGCGTTGTGAGCCGATGGTGACCTGGCCGTCGTCGCAGGCCTGGACCATCAGTGCGCTGTTACAGTCTTCGTGGACGAAATGCATGCCTCGCAGCATACGTTTCCGGCTTGTTACATTCCAATATTTTCAGTACCCTACGCGCTTTATTTTTCGTATTTCAAAATCACCAGATGGCTGTTCCGTGGACGATTTTCCCAGAATCAAGCGCTTGCCACCGTATGTCTTCAATATTGTCAATGAGTTGAAGGCCGCTGCACGAGCGCGGGGGGAGGATATCATCGATTTTGGTATGGGAAACCCGGACCAGCCACCGGCTCAACACATCATCGACAAGCTGACAGAAGCCGCGCAGCGCAATGACACGCACCGCTACTCCATGTCCAAGGGTATTCCGCGCCTGCGCAAGGCCATCTGCGACTGGTACCGGCGACGTTATGACGTGGACCTGGATCCGGAGACGCAGGCGA
>CAZWJB010000100.1:0-5196 GCA_964634485.1 uncultured Thiohalobacter sp.
AAGCAACTGACATTATGGCGTGCCAAACCGGCAGTCCCGTTTGGCGGAAAATTCCGGATTATTGACTTTCCGCTCTCCAACTGCATGAACTCCGGTATCCGGCGGGTAGGTGTCCTGACCCAGTACAAGGCGCATTCCCTGCTCCAGCATATCCAGCGGGGCTGGGGCTTTCTGCGCGGTGAGTTCGGCGAATTTGTCGAGCTGTTGCCGGCCCAGCAACGTATCCAGTCCTCCTGGTATGCCGGGACTGCTGATGCTGTCTACCAGAACCTGGACATCATCCGCAATCACAACCCGGATTATGTGCTGATTCTTGCGGGGGATCATATCTACAAGATGGATTATGGTCCGATGATTGCCGCGCATGTTGAGAGCGGCGCTGATATGACGGTGGGGTGCCTGGAGGTGAAACTTGATGTGGTGCGTTCCTTCGGCATTATGACATCCGCTGAAGACGGACGGGTCCTGGAGTTCTGCGAAAAGCCGGAGTCGCCCACACCGATGCCGGGGAGTGATGATACGGCGCTGGCGTCGATGGGGATTTACGTGTTCAACACCCGCTTCCTGTTCGAACAGTTGATCAAGGATGCGGACAATAATACTTCCAGCCACGACTTCGGTCATGACATTATTCCGTCCATTATTAAACAGTACCGGGTATTCGCTTATCCCTTCCGCGATGTGCAGAGTGGCCGCCAGGCCTACTGGAGGGATGTTGGAACCATCGATGCCTTCTGGGCAGCCAATCTGGAGCTGATCGGCGTAACCCCGGAGCTGAATCTCTACGATCTGGACTGGCCTATCTGGACCTACCAGGAGCAGATGCCGCCGGCCAAGTTCGTTTTCGATAATGAGGAGCGGCGCGGCATGGCCGTGGATTCCATGGTTTCCGGCGGATGCGTCATATCCGGTGCAACCGTCCGTCACTCCCTGCTGTTCTCTAACGTAAAATTGAATTCCTATTCGGTGCTGCAGCACGCGGTGGTGTTGCCCGACGTCGAAATAGGGCGTCACTGTCATATTCAGAATGCCGTGATTGACAAGGGTTGCCGTATTCCGGAAGGCATGATTGTCGGTGAGGACCCGGATAAGGACGCCGAGCGTTTTCATGTGACCCCGGGAGGGGTGGTGCTGGTAACCCCGGAAATGCTGGGTCAGGAGTTGCATTATGCCCGCTGAAGCCGGCTTGCGTGTAGTGCTCTGCTGGCACATGCACCAGCCGCAGTACTGTGACCTGGTCAGCGGCGAGTACAAGCTGCCGTGGACCTATCTGCACGCCATCAAGGACTACGCTGATATGGCTGCACACCTGGAAGCGGTACCTGACGCCAGGGCGGTTATTAATTTTGCGCCGATATTGCTGGAACAGCTGGATGACTATGCTGCCCAGATCAGCGGATTTCTGCGTGACCACAAAGCCATACGCGACCCGTTGCTGGCATCGCTGGTGGAGCCTGTGCTGCCGGCCCATCCCGAGCAGCGGCTGGAATTGATCAATAACTGCATGCGGGTCAACCGCACGCGAATCGTGGAACGCTTTCCGGCTTACCGGCGACTGTTCGAGCTGGCCGAACCTTTTCTGCAGAATTGCACTGACCTCCTGTATGTCAGCGACCAGTTTCTGTCTGACCTGGTGTTCTGGTATCACCTGGGCTGGATTGCCGAGACCGTGCGGCGTAGCGACCTGCGTGTACAGCGCTGGCAGGAGCAGGGCAATAACTTCTCGCTGCACGACCGCCGCGAACTGCTGGTGTTGATCGGTGAGCTGCTGTCCGGTCTTGTCGACCGCTATGCCGATCTTGCCGATGGTGGTCAGGTTGAGCTGGCAGTATCCCCTTACGCCCATCCGATTCTGCCCCTGATGCTGGATTTGCAGAGCGCCCGCGAGGCCATGCCGGATGCTCAGCTGCCCGAGCTTGAGTTCTACCAGGGTGGTGAGGAACGCGCACGCTGGCACCTGCGCGAAGGCATCAGCGTCTTTGAACAATATTTTCGCCGCAAGCCTGCGGGTTGCTGGCCTTCAGAAGGCAGCGTCAGCAAAGCGACACTCAAGCTGCTGGAAGAGTACGGTTTCAGCTGGGCGGCAACCGGCGAGACCGTGTTGCGTAACAGTCTGCGTGCAGCGCAGGACGACGAGGCAGCGATGGCTTCCGATGCAGTGTTGCAGGGTTACCGTTTGGGCGACGACGGCAAACTGGTATGTTTTTTCCGTGACGACAAGCTGTCTGATGAGATCGGCTTTAGCTACTCGACCTGGCACGCCGATGATGCGGTGGCAAATTTTATCCATAACCTGGAGCGTATTGCCAAAACGCACAAGGGACGCAAGCTGGCAGTGCCTATTATTCTTGATGGTGAAAACGCCTGGGAGCACTTCCCGGAAAACGGCTACCACTTTTTGCGCGCCCTCTACGAAAGGCTCGCTGCACATCCGACACTGAAACTGTCCACCTTCTCCGAATGCCTTGATGCAGGTGTAGAGATCGGCACACTGTCCGAGCTGGTCAGCGGTTCCTGGGTATACGGCACCTTCTCGACCTGGATCGGGGATCGCGACAAGAACCGTGGCTGGGACATGCTGGGCGATGCCAAACGCGCTTTCGACAAAGCCAGCAGCGATGGTGCGCTGGAGAGTGACCAGCTGCTTGCGGCACAGCTACAACTGGCCGTCTGTGAAGGTTCCGACTGGTTCTGGTGGTTTGGCGACTACAACCCGGCTAATTCAGTGAGCGATTTCGAGAGTCTGTTCAGAATACACCTGGCCAACCTGTATCATCTGCTGGGGCTGGAACCGCCCGAGTACCTTGCACACACCTTCGCCCGCGGCTCCGGCGACCCCAGCCTGGGTGGTGTTATGCGCCACGGCCAGGCCGGTGACTGAAGCGTACATCCGGCAGTAGAATCATGCAGTTGTTCAGCCAACGTCGAGCCGGCATATTGTTGCACCCGACGTCCCTGCCGGGCAGTGCAGGTAATGGTGATCTGGGGCCGGAAGCCTTCCGCTTTGTAGACTTCATCGCTGACTGTGGTCTGAGTCTCTGGCAGACCCTGCCGCTGGGTCCGCCGCACGAAGACCTGTCTCCCTACCAGTGTCTTTCCGTGCACGCCGGTAATTTCCGCCTGATCAGCCTGCAGTTGCTGGTGGATCAGGGCTGGCTGGATGATGCCGTACTGGACGAGTCCGGCGATCTTGATGCGCAGCGCAAGGTGCGTCTGAACGCTGCCTACAACGGTTTTCAGCGCAAGGCCGGTGAAGACGAACGCAAGTCGTTTGTACTGTTCAAAAAGGATCACGCCAGATGGCTGGATGACTTTGCCCTGTATCAGGCGGTGCGCACCGGGCAAGGGGAGAAGGCGTGGTACGACTGGCCGGATGCATTGCGTGATCGGGAAGCCGATGCTCTGGATGGTGAGCGCAAGCGTCTGGCGGCGCAGGTAGAGCAGGTGCGTTTTGAGCAATTCCTGTTTTACAGGCAATGGAAGCAACTGCGGCGCTACGCGAATGACCGTGGTGTGTTGCTGTTTGGTGATATCCCTATTTTTGTGGCACATGACAGCGCCGACGTTTGGGCGCACCGCGAGTGGTTTTCCGTTGACGAGCACGGACAGCTGGAAGTGGTGGCCGGGGTGCCGCCGGATTATTTTTCGGAGAGCGGGCAACGCTGGGGGAATCCCCATTACCACTGGGATGCATTGAAGAAAGACGGATTTGGCTGGTGGCTGGAGCGTATCCGTTCGCAGATGGAAATGTTCGATCTGGTGCGTATCGACCATTTTCGGGGCTTTGAAGCCTGCTGGGAAATTGACGTACAGGCGGAAACAGCCATCGACGGGCATTGGGTCAAGGGTCCCGGGGAAAGCTTCTTCCAGGTATTGAAGCAGGTATTCGGAGATCTGCCGCTGGTAGCTGAAGACCTCGGTGTGATTACCCCGGAAGTAACTGCGTTACGCAAGCAGTTTGAACTGCCGGGTATGAAGATTCTGCAATTTGCATTTGATGGTTCGTCCGATAACCCTTACCTGCCGCACAATCACGAAGAACTGAGCGTGGTGTATACCGGCACCCATGATAACAACACAACCCTGGGCTGGTACCATGAGTTGTCAGACGATCAGCGCAAGGCGGTTCGCCATTACCTGGGTGACTCCAGTGAGCCGATGCCCGGTCTGCTGGTGCGCACGGCGCTGGCTTCGGTAGCGGCTCTGGCCGTAATTCCGATGCAGGATATACTCGGCCTCGACGCTGCACACCGTATGAATGTACCCGGTGTAGCAGAAGACAACTGGAGCTGGCGTTTCGAATGGCAACAGGCGCAGGATGAATGCAGGCAGCGCTTGCAGGACTGGATACAGCTATACGGTCGCGGTTGAATCTCTGAGAGCTTTATTCCCTGCTGCCTGACTGCAAGTGTAGGTTTATGGCAACCGTACGATTCAGATTCTACGAAGAACTTAACGATTTCCTGCCGCCTGACAGGCGCAAGGTTGAATTCAGTCATCACTTCGACCGGCGCACCTCGATCAAGGATATGATCGAATCGTTCGGGGTGCCGCATCCGGAAATCGATTTGATCCTGGTGAACGGTCAGTCGGTCGATTTTTCCTATATCGTTGCTGACGGCGACCGGATCAGCGTGTATCCGGTATTTGAATGTCTGGATATTTCACCGCTGACACGCCTGCGCCCAAAGCCACTGCGTAATCCCCGCTTCGTTGTGGACTGCAATCTGGGCCGGCTGGCGCGCTACCTGAGGTTGCTGGGGCTGGACACGCTGTATCAGAATAACTACACGGACGACGAAGTGGCGCACATCAGCCAGCAACAACATCGCATTGTCCTCACCCGCGACCGCCGCCTGCTGCTTCGGAAAATCATCAGCCACGGACTGTTCGTGCGCGCGGTACAGCCCAGGCAGCAGGTCAGGGAAGTGCTGGCGCGGCTGGACCTGTACAGGAATGTGCGGGTTTTCACCCGCTGCACGCACTGCAACGCGGTGCTTCAGAGCGTGGAAAAGCAGCGCATCGAACACCGCCTGCAGCCAAAAACCCGTAAGTACTACCACGCGTTTCTGCAATGTCCGGGCTGTGGCCAGATCTACTGGCAGGGCAGCCACCATAGTCGGGCACAACGGCTGATAGACGCACTGATTATCAGGTAATGTCGTCAACCTCAATTGGTCAATTGGGGACAGACCA
>CAZWJB010000101.1:0-5155 GCA_964634485.1 uncultured Thiohalobacter sp.
TCTACCAGCAGTCGTACGCGACCGCGTTACGGCTGCTGGCACGGCGCGAGCACAGTGAGCTGGAGTTGCGTCACAAACTGGCTGCACGCAAATTTGGCGATGCGGTCATAGATGCCGTTCTGGCCGGGTTGCTGGATGAGGGACTGTTGAGTAACAGGCGCTTTACCGGGATTTATGTGCGTGGCCGTTTTGAGCGGGGCTGCGGGCCGGCAAGGATACAGGCCGAGTTGCGCGAGCGGGGAATCGATGGCGACCTGATGGAGCAGGCGCTGGCAGAACTGTCGCAGCAGTGGATTGACTCTGCTGCCCGGCAGCGCAACAAGCGTTTCGGTTACCGGGTTCCGGACGAGTACCGGGAACGCGCAAAACAGATGCGTTTTCTGCAGCAGAGAGGGTTTACCGGAGAACAGATCCGCGCCGTATTTGATTCAGTCTGACTCTCTCAGAAAAGCTTTGGAGAGCACAGACATGGATGCAAAATCATCCAATATCCTGTACCTTTCTGCGCCATGAACAGCAAGATCAGCAACATCAGTACCACGGCTATTCGCAAGGCCTTTCTGGACTATTTCCAGGCCAGGGATCATACCGTTGTGGCCTCCAGTCCGTTGGTGCCTGCTAACGATCCAACCCTGCTGTTTACCAATGCCGGTATGGTTCAGTTCAAGGACGTGTTCCTGGGTAAGGAAACGCGCAACTATGCGCGTGCGGCCAGCTCGCAGCGTTGTGTGCGAGCGGGTGGCAAGCATAACGATCTGGAAAATGTGGGGTATACCGCGCGTCACCACACCTTCTTCGAAATGCTGGGTAATTTCAGCTTCGGCGACTATTTCAAGCGCGAAGCGATTCGCTATGCCTGGGAGTTCCTGACCGAAGTCCTGCAACTGCCGGCTGAGCGCCTGTGGATCACGGTCTACGAAGAAGACGCCGCCGCCGCAGATATCTGGCTGAAGGAAATCGGTGTATCCGCAGAGCGGTTCTCACGTATCGGTGCGAAGGATAATTTCTGGTCCATGGGTGATACCGGCCCCTGCGGGCCCTGTTCGGAAATCTTTTACGATCATGGTGCCGATGTGCCCGGAGGTCCGCCCGGGACACCGGAAGAGGATGGTGATCGCTATATCGAAATCTGGAACCTGGTATTCATGCAGTATGACCGTGATGCCAGCGGTGCATTGAACCCCTTGCCCAGGCCCTCTGTAGATACCGGCATGGGTCTGGAGCGCCTGGCGGCGATTCTGCAGGGCGTGCACAGCAACTATGAGATTGACCTGTTCCAGAACCTGATCAGGGCGAGTGCCGGGGTGACCGGTGCACAAGATCTGGAAGATAAATCGTTACGCGTGATAGCCGACCATATCCGCGCCTGCGCGTTCCTGATTGTAGATGGCGTGATTCCTGCCAATGAAGGCCGGGGTTACGTGCTGCGTCGTATCATTCGCCGCGCAATCCGCCATGGACATAAACTGGGCAAGCGTGAAGCCTTCTTCCATCGGCTGGTTGCTGCTCTGGCCGGGGAGATGGGTGAGGCCTATCCAGAACTGGTCAAGGCGCAGCAGCAGGTGGAGCGGGTGCTCGAGCAGGAAGAAACACGCTTTGCCGAGACGCTGGATAACGGCATGAAAATCCTCGAAGAAGCGATCGCCGGCCTGGACGGAAAAATCATCCCGGGCGATACCGTATTCAGGCTCTACGACACCTACGGATTTCCGGTTGACCTGACGGCGGATATCGCCCGCGAGCGCAAGCTGTCACTCGATATGTCGGGCTTTGAGGTTGAGATGGAAGCGCAGCGCGACAGAGCACGAGCCGCCAGCAGTTTCGGCACACTGGATAGCGGTGGATTTGATATCGAAGGCAGTACAGATTTCACTGGCTATGAACGGCTTCAGGATACGGCCGCGATTACAGCGCTGTACAAGGACGGCGAAGTAGTCGACGTCCTGCGCGGTGGTGAGGAAGGTATTGTCATTCTTGATCACAGCCCGTTTTATGCGGAATCCGGTGGTCAGGTCGGAGACCGCGGTGTCATTCGCGCCGGCGAAGGTGGTGTATTCCGCGTTATCGATACGCGAAAGCAGGGCAGCGGTGTATTCGCACATATTGGACTGGTTACGCAGGGGGGAATCAAACAGGGCGATGAAGTTGAGGCTTTGGTCGATGAGCAACGCCGCGCGGCAACCCGCCTCAATCATACCGCGACCCACCTGATGCACGCTGCATTACGCCAGGTGCTCGGTGATCACGTGCAGCAGAAAGGATCGCTGGTGGATCCGGAGCGTCTGCGCTTTGATTTTTCACATTTTCAGCCACTCACTGCAGGCGAGTTACATAAAATCGAAACCCTGGTGAACGACCAGATCCGCGCCAACGCCAAAGTGGAAACCCGTATTATGCCCGTCGACCAGGCCATGGAGGCGGGCGCCATGGCGTTGTTTGGTGAAAAGTATGGCGACGAAGTACGCGTACTGTCGATCGGCGAATTTTCTGTGGAGCTGTGCGGTGGCACCCACGCCGGGCGCGCCGGCGATATCGGGGTGTTCAGGATTATTTCGGAAACCGGCATTGCGTCCGGCGTGCGCCGCATTGAAGCCGTCACCGGCGCCGGCGCGCTCGAATATATCGGAGAGACGGAAAAGAGTTTTGATGAAGTGTCCGGGCTGGTCAAAGCCGGGCGCGAAGAGACAACCGCCAAGGTTGGCCAGTTGCTGGAACGTAACCGCAAGCTGGAAAAGGAACTGGATGCGCTGAAAGCAAAGCTGACGAATGCCCAGGGCAGCGACCTGGCCAGCCAGGCACAGGACGTGGGTGGCATCATGGTCCTGGCCGCCAGGCTCGAAGGTGCCGATGCGAAGAGTTTGCGGGAAACCGTGGATCAACTTAAAAACAAGCTCGGCGCTGCGGCCGTGGTGCTGGCCGCAGTCAGTGACGGGAAAGTCGCACTGGTTGGTGGTGTTACCAGGGCTGAAACAAAGCGTCTCAAAGCCGGTGCGCTGGTGAACCATGTGGCGAGCCAGATCGGTGGCCGCGGTGGTGGCCGTCCCGACATGGCGCAGGCGGGCGGGAGTCAGCCCGAGAACCTGGATGCGGCGCTGGCGTCGGTAGCCGAATGGGTTAAGCAGCAAATTGCCGCGTCCGAGGTGGTTTAGCCTTTCATCTAATAGTTTTATCCTGCACCAATATGGTGTTTAATGCGCGGTTTTCACGCGGATCTATCCAGTTGATCACCTGATATGGCACTCATAGTCCAAAAATACGGCGGTACCTCGGTAGGCAGCCTCGAGCGAATTCAGGCAGTGGCCGAGAAAATTATTCGCTATCGTGACCAGGGTCACCAGCTCGTGGTGGTGGTATCCGCCATGAGCGGCGAGACCGACCGTCTGCTGGGGCTGGCCGGTGCCATGTCGGAGCGCCCCAAGCCACGCGAGCTCGATGTATTGCTGGCTACCGGTGAGCAGACCACCATTGCCTTGCTGTCGATGGCGCTGGAAGAGCGTGGCTGTGAAGCGCGTTCCTATACCGGTGCCCAGGTGCATATTCTGACAGATGATGCCCATAACAAGGCAAGAATCCGGGAGATAGACGCAGATCGCGTTTCTGCGGATCTGGCTGTCCAGCGTGTGGTGGTGGTCGCCGGGTTCCAGGGTGTGGATGAAAAAGGCAATATCACGACACTCGGCCGCGGCGGTTCCGACACCACAGCGGTGGCACTGGCTGCAGCGCTGAAGGCAGACGAGTGCCAGATATTCACCGACGTGGACGGGGTGTACACCACCGATCCCAGGATTGAACCGGATGCCCGGCGTCTGCAGCGCATTACCTTTGAAGAAATGCTGGAAATGGCCAGTCTGGGCTCGAAAGTACTACAAATCCGTGCCGTCGAGTTCGCGGGGAAGTACAATGTACCACTGCGCGTGCTTTCCAGTTTCGAGGAAGGTGAAGGGACGCTGATAACGTATGAGGATGAGGGCATGGAACAGGCGCTGATTTCAGGGATCGCCTTTAATCGCGATGAAGCGAAACTGACCGCGCTCGGGGTTCCTGACCAGCCCGGTGTCGCCCACCTGATCCTGGGCCCCATCGCCGATGCAAATATCGAAGTGGACATGATCATCCAGAACATGGCTCCGGATGGCAGGACCACAGACTTTACGTTTACCGTGCACCGGAATGATTACCAGCACAGCCTGGAAATTCTGCAAAAGGTTGCCGGAGGTATGGGTGCCAGTGAAGTCGTCGGTGACCCAAAGATTGTCAAGATCTCGCTGGTTGGCGTAGGTATGCGATCGAACGCCGGTATTGCATCCTCCATGTTCGAGACGCTGGCGAAGGAAGGCATCAATATAAGGATGATCTCGACTTCTGAAATCAAGGTCTCGGTGGTGGTTGACGAAAAATACCTGGAACTGGGTGTTCGGGCGCTGCATGAGACATTCCATCTTGATCAGGCCGTAACCGCCTGACCTGCCGGAAGCCGCCGCTAGCGGTTCCTGGAAAGTCCAATAAAAACAAAAAACTGTTGTGTGAGTTTAGTTTTGTAAGGAGTGGCCGACATAGGATTCATGTTAGCTGCCTGAGTACGTGCCGACCTATGGAAACATGTGGTTGGTGATTGAGTAGGTTAAGGAGATACTAGGATGTTGATACTTACACGAAGGGTTGGCGAAACCCTCATGATTGGTGACGAAGTCACGGTTACCGTACTGGGCGTCAAAGGTAATCAGGTCCGCATTGGTGTCAATGCGCCAAAGGAAATCGCGGTTCATCGCGAAGAAATCTACGATCGCATCAAGCGTGAGCAGCAGGCTGGTAGCAACCCCATAGAAACAGCCGAAAGCTAGGATTTGACTTTACCTTATGGGAAAGCGCCGGTATTCTACCCGCCTTCTGCAAATGACTGACTCAGAGTCGATTTGCCAGAAGGGAGAGGTGGCCGAGCGGCTGAAGGCGCTCCCCTGCTAAGGGAGTATGGGTTAATCGCCCATCGAGGGTTCGAATCCCTCCCTCTCCGCCATATTAAAGCAAGCCCCGCAAGGGGCTTTTTTAATGTGGCGGATTCAACTCAAACCTTGAGTTTTATCCAGGTCTAACGGATAATCCCGCGCTTCTACGCGCCCGTAGCTCAGCTGGATAGAGTACCTGGCTACGAACCAGG